>JAGDCE010000343.1 GCA_017958705.1 Clostridia bacterium | reverse complement strand
GTCGAGGATCTGCTTGTATCCGCCGGTCGTCGAACCGGTGTAGTTTATCATCATTTCAGCAGTCTGTGACAGGATCGCGTCGTCCGCGAACATCATCTCGGGCTGCTGAAGCGATATCGTGTAAGCCTCGGCGTCGCGTACGGACTTCACCGTCTCGATGACTCCAAAGAACTTTTCACAGTAGAAGAAGTCGTTTTCTTCGGCGTTCGGACATCTTTCAACCGTAACGGTCGACTTGCCCGTCAGATCCGCGCGCCACGTGAAGGCGTACGTTCCGACCGTGAGCACGTCCTTCGTACTGAAATCGACGTGTGAAAGTACGTATCCGGTCATCACGGTATCTCCTTGAAAAATTTGAAATATGTGATCGTGGCCTCAGCCTGTCCCGACGTGATCCTGATCGTGAGGTTCGCGGCGCGCGGGACGTCGAAATAGTTATCGTTCGTTATGTCGATATTATCCGTCGCGGGCGTATCGCCGACGAGTATATAACAGTTTCCGGGCACGCTGCTGTATTTTATGACGTCGGCGCTCGTGAACGGGCCCGTCAACGTGCAGGAGCCGAGAACGTCGGAAACGCCGCCGATCGCCGCGATCGTGACCGAGTTGTTGGCCGTATAAGGGAAGAACAGCACCTCGAGCCTGCCGGGGAGATCTCCGCCGGCGTCGAACGTGTGCGAAGGATTCTCCACGGCTTCCGGAGTCGCCCACGTCTCGCTCTGAAAATACGGCGAGAGCGCGTCGAAGACGAGCGTCGCGCGGATCCTGCCGAGCTTCATCGTCTTCGGCGTCGCTTTCAAGTATCTGACCTTACGGTAAAACTTTCCGGCGGCGCCGCAGTCGTATTCGAGCATCGTGTCCGCTTCGTCGGCGTAACGAACCGCGGCCGCGTATCCGGCGCGGTCTTCGAACTCGCACGTGAGCGATATCTGATTCTGCGCCGGCTTGCGCTCGTCGACGAAAAACATGCCGTTCGCCGTCGGTATGTACGAGGCGGAATATCCCCAGCCCTCTCCGGAGCGAGACGTCGCGAAGCCGTCTTCGAGCGTATGCAGTTTTATAAAGGACTGGAACGTCCTGTAAAGTGATACGATGATCATGCGTATACCTCGCCGAGTCTTTCGTTGACCACGGCGGCGACTTTCTCGCCGTCCATGTATATGCTGTTGTCTTTGTTGAGGATGCCCGTGAGCAGCTCGAGCACGGCGTCGAGTTTTTTCTCGAGGGTGCCGGTCGAGTATTCCCGCGCTTCCTGCGCGGTGAGGACTCTCTCGCCCTGATGCAGATACGCCGGGTATTCGTCATACGGGACGTAATCGATACCTTTGGCGAGCTTTGGAATCTCCGCGATATTGAAGCCGAACGTCTTGCCGCCTATGATCGGGACCCAGTCCGGAATGTCAAAACTGAGTTTGTTCAATCCGCGGATCAGCACGTTCAGACCGTCAATTATGAAATTGACCGGGCCTTTGAACGCTTCCTTGAGCTTCGGGAAAACCTTGTCGCATAGGTATTCGATCGCTTTGATGATCGGGGTCAGGACGATGTCGACGAGCGTCATCAGCGGCTCGAGCAACGGGCCCAACAGCTGAATGAGATACTTGATCGGGGTCAGCATCATGTTGAGCAGCTCGACGATGGGAGGCAGGACAGCCGTCACGATCTTCATCAGAGGCTCGAGGATCGGGCCGAGAAGATCAAGGACCATCGTGAT
>JAGDCE010000342.1 GCA_017958705.1 Clostridia bacterium | reverse complement strand
GGGGCGGCGGGATCAAGCCCCCGCCCTACAGCAAAAAAGCCCCAACGGATGTTGGGGGGAGGCGGGGGTCGGGGGGTGCCGCGGTCCCCATTCCCCAACAGCGGAAGGTAAAGGCCGGTCAGTACGACGAGATCTCGGAATCCATCCACTCGTATCTTCTGTTAAGATAATCGCGCAAATAATCGACGTTGCCCTTGAACGTATCGGTCTTTGTCACGCCGCGCTTTTCAAACTGCACGGTCTTTCCGAGTATGTTCCAAACCGTGAAATTCGCGTCCGCGGAAGGGGCGCATTCTTCGTACAGCCGGTCGATAGTATCGTTCGCCGTTCTGATCAGATCGTCTTTTACCTGTTCCCAACGCGCTTTCAGCTTCTTTTTAAACGATTCATCCTGCAGCAGATAAGTCATCCAGTTCTTTTTTATCACAACGTTGCCTTCATGCGTGTTTTCGTTTCCGAGACAGATCCAGCCGACCGGATCGTCGAGATCGAAGCGATAATTTCCGAAAGCGTAATCGAAGTCCCACGGACAGGCGAGATACAGCTTCCCGCCTTTTTTCTTAAGTAAAAACACGGATCTGCGGAAAGAATTGTCCGCGTTGAAGCTCAGTTCGTGAAGTATGAACCAGTCTATCAGCGAGTCGACGTCTATATAATCCTCGTAACCGTCGAGCGCCTTTACCGCGTTGTCGGTGTCGTACACGTATTCGCGGATGTAGATATACTGCTCGTACGTCAATTTATCCGCGCCGGGGTTCTTTATCTCGGCATAACGCGTCAGCTCGCAGCCGAACATGCTTCTGCCGAACGACGTTTCTTTTCCTTCCTCGCCGAGCTCGAGCAGATAATCCGTATCGATATCAGCGCCGTCGCGCTCGCCCTCTATTCTTCCGGTCTGCACTTCCACGTGCTCGGTCAGACTGTACGTCCCGACGTATTTACCGTTCAGAAAGACGTCGCAGAGATAACTGTGCGGGACGAACGGCATGTTCGTCAGCTTTGCTCCGATCGCCATCGCGACGGTGTTCCGCATAAGCGATTTATCGGCGTGATTTGCCTGAAGCACCCAGTTTTTCGCCGGAGTCAGCCCGAAAAGCGACGTTCTGTCGTCGAATTTCAGCCGGTACGGCTTTTTGTCGAGCTTCCAGCTCGAACTGCCTCTGCCGCGTATCAGGCACGGCGCGTCTGACACCGCGTCATAAGCGCCCGCGCCGTTGTAATCTACCGTTACGGTGCAGTTTATATAATCGTCGTGCGATTCGACCGCCGCGCCGCCTTCCGTGTCGATATATATCCTCGGCAGACTGTAGCGCGCGTAGCCGGAGCTTATCCTGTAACCGCAGCTGCGCTCGCCGTCGGTCACGGTAAGATAGAGCGCACCGCCGGATTCGCTGAGTTTGCCCTCGATACCGTCCGGCAGGCCGGATATCCGGCTTTTTACCGTCGGCAGACCGACGTCGTACGTGACCGTCAGATCTATATAATACCCGTCGGGGCTGATCGCGGCGCCGCCGATCTTCACGCCGTCCGGCAACAGCGTCGGATCGCCGCCCGTCATCGCGTCAAGCCCGATTCCGTTATACCTTGCGACGGTGAAATACCTGTCCGCATAGTCCGCCGGCGGCTCGCCGCCGCACCAGATCAGTTCAGCTTCGGGCGCGTTTACCGACACGCGGCCGGTCAGCGCCGGCGGGTCGTTTTCGTCAGTCAGCGAGAACACACCGCCGGAATCGGAGACGATCGAGATCGTGCCGGACACCGCCGAGCCGCGGGAAAAGATCAACCCGACCGGATCGCGCACGACAAGATCTTCGAGCGACACATCTGAAAACGTCACCGTCTTTACAAAATCCGGCAGGGAAAGCGCGCCGTCTTTCATGTAATACAGGACCTTTTCCTTATTGTCGAGCAGAAGTGACGATTCGTCGACGCTTCTGCCGTTGACCGACTCCGCGCGTATGAAGCAGTAGCCCTGCTCGCAAAAATCGGAGAACTCCTCATCTATCTCATACCGGCGCCCGGGCGTGTCGCAGACGACTCTGCGGCAGTTTATCGTCCCGCCGCCGTTTTTTATCACGGTCGTGCCGCCCTCGCCGCCGAATATCAGCGTGTCGGCGGCGAACGTGTGTCCGCGCGTCTCCCAGGTGAACGGCACGCTGACGCGTATTTCACCGTCGGCGCTCATATCGGAGGTCATGACGAAAACACCGTCCGCGCCGACGCTTTGAAGAAGCGACGGATCGGAGGCGAAAACGGTCCCGTCCGAGCAGATCGCGGACGCGGTCACGGTGCCGGAGCACGTGATATATCCGTCCCCGGCCGGCACTTCTTTGCCGCCGCAGACGAACACGGGCCGCGCCGTGCGGCCGTCCGCCGTGTTGATCACGGTCACTGCGACCTCTCCGTCCGCCTCAAACGGCACGGATACCCCCGTCAGCAGATCGAGCACGACGGCGCCGTCCGCGTATACCGCAAACACCGCCTCGGGCTCCTTCGTTTCGGTGTCCGGCGCCGTATCCGTCGTGACGTCGTCCGCGGTGACCGGATCTGTCGCCGTTGTCTCGGCCATATCCGTCACCGGCGGCGCCTCCGTACCGCAGGCGATCAGCGCGCACAGGAGCAGAGATATTAAGATGAATACGTATCTCTTCATACGATACCCCCGTTAACGATAAGATTATAACACCTGTCGCCGCGTTTGTCAAGTGACGGTCCGGCGCGCCGCGGCGAAAAAAATCGGCGTTTGTGCTTGACAAACGGCAAAAAGCGATATATAATATCAGCAATAAAAACGGCCGCACGGATAAAAACCGCGCCGGCTTGCATAACGGAGGAACGAAATGAAAAAACTCACGGCATTATTCATAGCCCTGACGCTCATTGCGGCGCTTTGCGCTTGCGGCGGCGGGGAGACTGCGACGACGGAAACGCCTGCAACGCCCGAGGTCACAGAGGACGACGCCACGACGGAGGCCGCGACGGAACCCGAAGCCACGACGGAACCCGAGGCGACGACCGAACCGGAAGCGACGACCGAGCCCGAAGCGACGACCGAACCGGAAGCGACGACCGAACCGGAAGCGACGACCGAACCCGAGGCGACGACCGAACCCGAGGCGACGACCGAACCCGAGGCG
>JAGDCE010000036.1 GCA_017958705.1 Clostridia bacterium | reverse complement strand
CTTGTCGCCGAAACGGAGGTGAGATATCGTCACGCCGCCGGATTTCTTGCTGTCGTAAGCGAAGTACGCCTGGACCTTCTTATCGGTGTGGTCGCCTATGATCTTTATCGAGTTCTTGTTGGCGCCGACGGTGCCGTCCGAACCGATGCCCCAGAATTTGCAGGAGATCGTGCCGGCGGGTACCGTGTCGGGATTTTCTTCTCTCGGCAGAGACAGATGCGTCACGTCGTCGTTGATGGACAGCGTGAATCTGTCGATAGGCTTGTCCACGGAGAGGTTCTTGTATACGGCGATGATATCGGCGGGCGTGGTGTCCTTGCTGCCGAGACCGTATCTGCCGCCGACGATCTGTACGTCGACGTGCTCGTCGGACAGAGCCTTGACGACGTCGAGGTAAAGCGGTTCGCCTATGGCGCCCGGTTCCTTCGTTCTGTCCATGACGGCGATCTTCTTAACGGTCGCCTGCAGGGCCGCCGCGAGGTGTTTCGCGGAGAACGGTCTGTAGAGGCGGACCTTCACGAGGCCGACCTTTTCGCCGCGGGCGAGCAGGTAGTCGATGGTCTCCTCGACTGTGTCGCAGACGGAACCCATCGCGATGATGACCTTTTCGGCGTCGGGCGCGCCGTAGTAGTTGAACAGTTTGTAGTCGGTGCCGAGTTTGGCGTTGACTTTGCCCATATATTCCTCAACGATACCGGGAACGGCGTCGTAATATTTGTTCGACGCTTCTCTGGCCTGGAAGAATATGTCGGGGTTCTGCGCGGTGCCGCGGAGGACGGGATGCTCGGGATTGAGCGCGTTCTTCTTGAACGCCTCGACCGCGTCCATGTCGACCATTTCCTTGAGGTCTTCATAGTCCCAGACTTCGATCTTCTGGATCTCGTGGCTCGTTCTGAAGCCGTCGAAGAAGTGCAGGAACGGGACTCTGCTCTTGATGGTGGAGAGATGCGCGACGGCGCCGAGGTCCATGACCTCCTGTACGCTGCCGGAGCAAAGCATCGCGAAACCGGTCTGGCGGCAGGCCATTACGTCGGAATGGTCGCCGAATATCGACAGAGCGTGAGATGCGAGAGCTCTTGCGGATACGTGGATGACGCAGGGCAGAAGCTCGCCGGCGATCTTATACATGTTCGGGATCATAAGGAGCAGACCCTGGGACGCCGTGTAGGTCGTCGTCAGCGCGCCCGCCTGCAGAGAGCCGTGTACGGCGCCGGACGCGCCGCCCTCGGACTGCATCTCAACGACGCGGACCTTCTGTCCGAAAATGTTTTTCAGTCCGTTAGCGGACCACGTATCCGTGACCTCCGCCATAACGGACGAGGGAGTGATGGGATAGATTGCGGCGACCTCGGTGAACGCGTACGAAACGTGCGCGGCAGCGTTGTTGCCGTCCATGGTTTTCATTTTTCTTGCCATGTTTGACCTCCAAAAATGCCGTTTATTTTTATGAATTGGTATTTTCATACTCTTTTATCTTACATCAGGCGCCTTCAAACGTATATATTATTCTGTTATTTTTCCGTAAATTTTTTGTTCCGGCCCGTTTCCGGCGGCAACCCCGCTCCCGTAAATTTTGTTTCAGAACGCAAAACATGCGTAGTGTAAGCAATTCGTTAAGCTTTGATTATTTTGTTGACAGAACTGCGATTATATGATACAATACGATTGTAAGGATTTTTATTGATATTGAGAAACACTTCAAAACAAGAGAGGAGCCGGGAACATGGTAAAGAGAATAATAACACTTTCGGTGGCGTTACCGGTCATTCTGTTGGTACTTACATCATGCGCCGTGCGTAACGCGGACGCGGCGAACACAGCAGAAAGCACGAACGAAGCAACCACGGCGGAAAGCACGGACGAAGCACAAAGCTCGGACACTTCGTCTGATGAAACAGAGAAAACGATCATTGAAGGATTTACCGTGGAAAAGCTACTTGTCGGTCATGCCGTCAACATCAAAAGGATCATATACATCCCCGTCGGTGAAGGAGAAGGCAAAGTCGGAGGATACAAAACACCGGGTTACGATTACTGTGTATCAAACATCTCGTTTACGAAAGACGGCGGGATCTGCGTTACCGATACCGTCGGCAAAAAGCTTGAGATATACTCTGCTGACGGCAAACATCTGGAAAGCATTCCGCTCGATCCTCACGATGACAGCGACAGAAAACTGTATTATGCTCAGTACACGGAATCGGGTATATACGCCATATACGACCACACCAATCTTTACCGTTTTGACGGTAAGGGCGGAGTTGAGACGCTGGACACGTCCGGAGACTATTACCAGATCGACACGGCGGACGACGGCAGCGTATATCTTTACTGTCCGGGCTCCACGTTCGTGTGCGCTCCGGGAGGAAAGCCGGAGCTCTGTCAGGGCACCGTACCCGGCGTGTCCCATAAAAGAGACAAGAATAACTTCCGGCATATCACCGGCGTGAATTACTACGACACGGACTGCGTACTGCATGAATTCAACGTTGAGCTCGACTACTCGGCGCTCTTCAGCTACGCAGGGCTTCTGAACGGTATGCTCGTTGTCCAGGACGGCATACCTTCGTCTGACGGGATCGAGGCGCCGATCTATTTTTTTACCGCGTACACGTAAGACGGAGAGCCCGTTTTCTGGCTGTCACGCTCAGACGAAGAGATCTGTCTCG
>JAGDCE010000341.1 GCA_017958705.1 Clostridia bacterium | reverse complement strand
TGCTATGAAGGATATGTTAATATCTGTTCATATATCGGTTTTGTATCATATTATACACCGTTTTTTGCATAGACAAAGAAGCGCCCGAGCCTTATAATGTATTCGGAATCGAAGAAGGAGGAGATGAAAAGCGGTGAAGAGATATATTTGCCTGATGCTGATCGCCCTGCTGATCCTGACGGCCGCATCCGGCTGCGCGAAGGAACACGGCGAAACGGAGACCGTACCTGCCGCGACGCCTGACGGAGACCCGGCGACCGAGGCGGAAACGGACGACCCCGCGTATGCGTCTGAGCTTCCGGAGTTGTCGTTCGAGAACGAGACTTTCACGTTTCTCGTACAGCACGATCCGTGCTTCAGACATTTATACGACGTGGAGACGGAAGAAGATTCTTCCGATATCGTGATAAGCTCGGTCTTCAGACGCAACACGGCAATAAAGGATAAATACGGCGTGACGATAACCGCGGTGAAGGACGGCGCCGCCCCCGCGAAGGCGAAGAACGCTTTCAAATCGAACGACGACACGTATAACGCCGTATGGCTCAAGGTCGACGATTTCTTCTCGCTGTCGATAGAAGGCGCTTTTCACAATTACGGCGGCGACGTTCCGTACGTCGACACGTCGAAAAGCTACTGGGATCAGGGCGTCGTGCGAGATTTCACGTACGGCGGAAAGCTGTACGGACTGATGGGCGATATCTCTACCTCCGTTTCGATATTCACGCACCTGCTCGTCGTCGACACCGCGCTTGCGTCGAGCCTCGACGTCGACGTAAGAGAGCTTTATAAAACGGTGTCGGAGGGAAAATGGACGCTCGACCGTTTTTATGATCTTTTGAAAAACTGCAACGCCTATTACGACAAAAACGGTAATTCGGTGCGCGACGGTACGGATACGTACGCCTTTGCCGTACCGCCCGATATGCTCTGGTCGCTGACCGCCGCGGCGGGTGAAAAATGGGTGGTAAAGGACGGAGAGGATTATTACACCGTAACGCCTCTGACCGAAAGACTGCAGAAGATCGTTGAAGATATAATAGATATAGGAAACGATAAATATACGACGGTTGCCACCTGGAACGTCGGCACCGTACCCGGCGTTTCCGATACGTATAACTACACCATCAGAACGAAATTCTATGAAGGAACGGCGCTTTTCACGGATACGGACCTCGGCGTCGTGCTTGAGGCGAGAAACGACAAGGACGGCGACTTCGGCATCCTGCCGGAGCCGAAATACGACGATTCGCAGGATCATTACAGCACGTACGCGTATCCGTTTTATCCGCTTCTGTCCGTGCCGGTGTCGATAAAAGGAGACAAGCTTTCGATGACGGGATTCATCATCGAGGCGCTCGCCGCCGAGTCGTATAAAACGCTGACACCCGCGTTTTACGAAAAAGCGCTTTCCGGCAAATACGTACGCGACGAGTATTCTTTCGAGATGCTGAACATCATTCTGCGATCGAGGATCTACGATCCGCTGTATTTCTACAACTGGGGCGGATCGTTCAGGGACAGCCTGGTCAATATGCTCACGGGCAATAAAAAAACGCTTTCCTCGTATTACGCCAAAGGAAGCAAGGCTCTCAACAATTCACTTAAAAAGGTTTATGAAAAATTCGCAGCGAGGTAAAAAAATGAAAAGGATACCGGCGCTTGTACTCTGCGTCCTGCTTTTACTGCCGCTTTTCACGTCGTGCGCGGAAAAAGAGGAGCAAACGGAGACGGCGGCTGTTTCCGATACCGCGGCGACCGTCGCGGAGGATACTGCGGATCCGGCGTACGTACCGGACCTGCCGGATATGAGGTTTGAAGGCAAGACGTTCACGTTTCTCGTGCATTATTTCCCGTGTTTCGCGCACCTGTACGACGTTGAAACGGAGGATGATTCATCGGACATAGTGATAAGCTCCGTCTTCAACCGCAACACGGCGATCTTTGACAGATACGGCGTGAAGATCGAAGCGATCAAGAACGACAACGCGCCGATGATGGCGAAAAACGCGTTCAAAGCGAACGACGACGCATATAACGCCGTATGGCTCAAGGTCGACGATTTCTTCTCCCTGTCGATAGAAGGCGCTTTTCATAATTACGGCGACGAAGTCCCGTACGTCGACACGTCGAAAAGCTACTGGGATCAGGGCGTCGTGAACGATTTCACGTACGGCGGCAAGCTCTACGGGCTGATGGGCGACATCTCGACCTCTATCTCCATATACACGCATCTTCTCGTCGTCGATACGACGCTTGCGAACAAGCTCGACGTAAATCTGCCCGAACTTTACGATACCGTCAGAGCGGGCGACTGGACGTTCGACCGTTTTTACGGGCTGCTGAAATCCTGCAACGCATACAGCGACAACAACGGCAACGCGATCCGCGACGGCGTCGATACGTATGCTCTCGCCGTTCCCCCGGATATGATGTGGTCGTTCACCGTCGCCGCCGGTGAAAAATGGGTCGTCAAGGACGGGAACGATTATTACACCGTCGCGCCGCTCACGGAGCGGCTTCAGAACGTGGTGAACGATATAATCGACCTCGGAAACGACAAATACATAACCGTCGCCACGTGGAACGTCGGCAGCGTTCCCGGCGTTTCCGACGCCGATACTTACGGTTACACCATACAGACTAAATTCTATAACAGTACGGCGCTTTTCACGGACGCGGATATAGCCGCCGTGCTCGAAGCGCGTGCAAACAAAGATACGGATTTCGGTATACTGCCGGAGCCGAAATACGATAAGTCTCAGGACCGCTACAGCACGTACGCGTATCCGTTTTATCCGCTTCTTTCCGTCCCGGTGGCTGTCAAAGGAGAAAAGCTGGAGATGACGGGCTTGATCATCGAGGCGCTCGCGGCGGAATCGTATAAGACGCTCACGCCGGCGTTCTATGAAAAAGCGCTCTCGAGCAAATACGTCCGCGACGTGCATTCCTACGATATGCTGAAGATCATCCTGAATTCAAGGATATACGATCCGATCTACTTCTACAGCTGGGCGGGCGGAACGTTCAGGGACAGTCTGGTCAATATGCTCACGGGCAATAAAAAAACGCTTTCCTCGGATTACAAAAGAGGAAGCAAATCGCTGAATAAGGCGCTTTTGAAGGTTTACGACAAATTTGTCGAAAGATAAAAAAAGAAAGGAAAGAAATATGAAAAAGATCATCTCTGTCATCATCACGGCGGCGCTTCTTTGCGCTATGCTGACGCTTTGCGCGTCCGCCGCGGACGCGGTCTTCGAATTTGAAGACCGGGAGTGGACGGT
>JAGDCE010000340.1 GCA_017958705.1 Clostridia bacterium | reverse complement strand
GATAAGCGCCGGCGCCGGTCGGTTTTAAGTTTTGGTGTCCCTTCGGGACGAATTGTGCGCTATGCGCATTGGGGGTTCCCCCTCCCCCCTATCCACCCCCCTTACCCCCGCCATCCCCCCAATGTGAATTGGGGCTTTTGAAGACGGGTCGTCGTGGGCACCGACCCCTACAGACCGGATGCGTGACCCATCAGAGATGGGAGGGGAACAGGGGGGTTTGGGGGTGGCGCGGTACGCGCCGTGATGGGAGGGCAACCCCCAAGATTGTCGCGAAGCGACTCCTTAATTCCGAATTCTTAATTCTTCAGCGAATGTATCGGCGCGGGGATCCTGCCGCCGCGGGCGATGAACCTTGCCGGGCTGATCGTACTTATGCTCATCACCGGCGCTTTACCGAGCAGGCCGCCGAAGCTGACGCTGTCGCCGGCTTTCTTTCCGTATGCCGGTATGACTCTCACCGCCGTCGTCTTCGTATTTGCGACGCCGATAGATATTTCGTCGGCTATAAGCGCGCTTATCACGTCCTCGGTCGTATCGCCCGGGACGGCGATCATATCGAGGCCGACGGAGCAGACCGCGGTCATCGCTTCGAGTTTTTCAATGGATAACGCGCCGGACGATGCCGCGGCGATCATTCCCGCGTCTTCCGACACCGGGATGAACGCGCCGGAAAGCCCTCCGACGTGAGACGACGCCATGACGCCGCCTTTTTTGACCGCGTCATTGAGCAGTGCGAGCGCCGCGGTCGTGCCGCAGCCGCCGCAGACCTCAAGTCCCATGTCTTCAAGTATGCGGGCGACGGAATCTCCCACCGCCGGCGTCGGCGCGAGCGACAGATCGACTATACCGAAAGGAACGCCGAGTCTCTTCGACGCCTCGCGAGCCACGAGCTGGCCCATTCGCGTTATCTTGAACGCCGTGCGTTTGATGACCTCGGCGAGCTGTGAAAAATCGCAGTCCCCCGCTCTTTCTATCGCCGACGACACGACGCCCGGGCCGGAGACGCCGACGTTTATCACGCACTCCGCCTCTCCCGTGCCGTGGAACGCGCCCGCCATGAAGGGGTTGTCCTCAGGCACGTTTGCAAACACGACGAACTTCGCGCAGCCTATGCAGTCGTTATCCCGCGTCAGATACGCGGTCTTTTTTATAAGTTTTCCCATCATCGCCACGGCGTCCATATTGATGCCGGCTTTGGTGGACGCGACGTTTACGGATGAGCATACCTTGCCCGTCTGCGACAGCGCGTCGGGGATCGACTCTATGAGCCGTCTGTCGGCGCCTGTGAATCCCTTCTGAACGAGCGCACCGTAGCCGCCTATGAAATTGATGCCGAGCGTATCGGCCGTGCGGTCGAGCGAGCGGGCGATCTCAATATAATCTTCGGTCGAATACACGCCGCCGATCAGCGAGACCGGCGTCACGGACACGCGTTTGTTTATTATCGGTATCCCGTATTCCTTCTCTATCTGTTCGACCGTCGGCACGAGGCGGCTCGCCGTCCGGGTTATCTTGTCGTATATGCGCCGCGCCGCTTTTTCCGGATCGTCCGACGCGCAGTCAAGCAGAGAAATGCCCATCGTGACGGTCCTTATGTCAAGGTTCTCCTCCTTGACCATATTTATTGTTTCGAGGATATCTTTAGTGTTTATCATATTCAGATCCTGTGCATCGAATCAAATACGTCCTCGTGCATCGTGCGCACGTCGAGACCGTTGCTTTTGCCGAGGCCGTTCATGACGTCGACGAAAGACGTGAACGGCACGGTCAGTGAATCTATGTCGACTACCATGATCATGGCGAAGTATTCCGACAAAACGCTTTGCGATATATCGACTATGTTCGCGTGGTATTCAGAGCACACCGCGCTGACCTTTGCGATTATCCCGACGCTGTCGCGTCCGACTACTGTTATTACAGCTTTCATAATAACGCTCCGTTAAAATAAAGTTTTGTTTATTATACCATAATTAAATGAACATTTCAACCCTTTTTGCCCCACTGCTTCACTGCTGTAGAAAAAAAGCGCACCGGATCGGCCGCCGCGCGGCGAAATGTCGTTTTGTCGTGACAAAAATAACGTTTTTACATTGACTTTTGCGTGATTTTATGTTATGATTAAATATCATCACAGATACGGGAGAAAAAGACATGAACGACCAGGAACAGGCGACAAATTACGTCGAATACTCTTACGAAAAAGCGATAACGAATAAAGACAAGCTGAACAGGTTTTTATATATCGCGGGCGTCGTGGTCCTGATGATACTTCCGATCCTTATCGCGGTATTCCTTCACGTCTATTTCATCATGTACATAATGCCGCTCGTGCTGATCGTGGGAGTACCGCTCGCAAAATTCTTTTACAGATATCTGCAGAACGAGTTCCGCTATACCGTCGACCGCAGTTCGTTCAAAATGGAGCTGATCCACGGCAAGGCGAAGCCGAAGCTGCTTTACGAGTGCGACGCGAACGACATGGAAGCCGTCGTCCCGGCGACTCCGGAGAATCGCGAAAAGTTCAAAGAAAGCGATTACGACCGCGTCGGCAGATGCTGGGTCAGCGACAACAGCCCGGATCTGTATATCATGACGTTCAAAGATCACGACGGCCGCAGCGTCCTCCTCTATTTCGAGGGCTGCAAAAAAGCGCTGAAGATACTCAACTACTACAACAAAAACGTCGTTCTGAGTCAGGACCTCAGGCATTAAACGAAAAAGCCTCTCATATGATTTACAAAAACATACGGGAGGCTTTTATGAAAAGATTTTTACTTGCGGCTCTTGCCGCTCTGCTCTCGGCGGTCGTCCTCTGCTCCTGCGGCAGGGCGCGCGGCGCCGAAACGCTCACTCAATCGCTTTACGCACCGTACGAGGCCGAAGCCGCCGTCACCGACGGCGACAACGTCTACCGCGTAAGCGTCGTGCGCAACGCGGACGGCGACATTACGTTCACGTTCATCGAACCGGCGGCGCTCGCAGGGATAAGCTACCGCTTCGACGGCGACGGCGCCGCGATCGTATACAAGGATCTTTCCGTGCCGTACGGTGAAGGGGCGGACCGGCTCTCTCACGGCGTCACGGTCTGGAAAAAACTTATGGCCGCGGAGGGCGAATTCACAGCAAAGAAAAGCGACGGCGACTACGTTTGCTCAAACGGCGTGAACGAAATATACTTTGACGGGCAGACGCTTGCCCCGACGCTTATAAAAAACGATAAAATAACGATTTCAATATCGGGATTCAGGCAAACAAATGACAAATCATCCGAAGGTGCTGGCGCGGATATCACGGGCGGCACTTGAAAACAACTACAGAATAATCGAAAAACACACCGGCAAGCCGCAGATCTGCGTCGTTAAAGCCGACTGCTACGGTCACGGCGTGGAATGCGCGGGCGTATTCTACGACTGCGGCTGCCGCGTTTTCGCGGTGTCCGGCACGGACGAGGCGCTCGTCCTGCGCGATTTCTTCAACGGCCGCGGGCAGCACCCGGATATCCTCATATTCGGCTACGTAAACCCGACCGACGTGCCGGAGCTGATAGAAAACGACGTTATATGCGCCGTTTTCAGCCGCGAGTTCGCCGATCTGTGCGTCGCGCACGTCCCCGCGGGCAAACGTCTGCGCGCGCACATCAAGATAAACAGCGGCATGAACCGCATCGGCTTCTCGAATAACGAGCTCGGCGACGCGCTCTACGCGTCGAGGCTGCCGCAGCTGAGCATCGAGGGCATATTCACGCACTTCGCCTGCGCCGACGAGCCGGAGGAGCAGCCGACGCTCGATCAGATCGCGCGGTTCGACGCAGCCGTCTCGTATCTGACGTCGCACGGCGTCAGCTTCTGCACGGTCCACGCCTACAACAGCGCCGCCGGCATAAGATTTACGCCGAAATACGACGCGGTAAGATCCGGGATAGTGCTTTACGGGCTGAGACCGTCCGACTGCTGCGGCTACGACGGACTGATCCCGGCGATGCAGCTTATCACGTACGTCGCGCAGGTGCACGTGCTGCCGAAGGGCGAGCGCGTTTCGTACGGCTGGGAATTTTGCGCCGACCGCGACATTACGCTCGCGACGCTGCCGATCGGTTACGCCGACGGCTACATAAGAGCGTACAAAAACGGATACGCGCTGATAAACGGCGAAAAAGCGCCGATCGTCGGGCGCATCTGCATGGACCAGCTCATGGTCGACGTCTCGGGCATACCCGGCGTAAAATGCGGCGACGAGGCGCTCATGATGGGCGGCGACGGCGTATCCGCCGACGAGCTCGCGGCGGCGGCGCATACGATAAACTATGAGGTCACGTGTCTTATCTCAAAGCGCGTGGGACGGGTGCTCGTATGAAAAAGCTTTCGCTCCTGCTTCTCATACCGCTGCTTCTCTGCTCGTGCAGACGCGGTCCGGACAAACCTGTCGGAACGGACACGACGGCGGAGACGGTGACGGAGCCCGCCGTCACGGCGGATCTTGAACTTTTAGACTCCGCACGCGGCTTCGTCCGCGTGCACGACGACGAGCTTGACGCGGAATGGATAACGCCGGAGGGCGCCTCCGGGCTTTTCGCGCGCATCCTCGTTTACGGCGCGGACAAGATATCTTTCCGCGTGATACTCGAGGGAGGCGGCGACCTCGTCTGCGGCGGAAACACTTACGCGATCACGGGCGGCGACGTGCTTGCCGACGAAGCGCTTCTGTCCGTCATAAGAGCGATCGCATCCGGGACCCTGGCGACCGCCGCGGGGCGCGAGGTGACGGAGAGCGAACGCGGACTGCTGAAAAAGACGGTCGAGCTGTACGACGCCGCGCTCGGAAAGCCTTATATAATCGATACGGCGTCGGATCCCGGCCCGGAAACGACCGTCAGCGACGGCGTCGCCGTATATGAATGCGCCGGATATCTGATAAAATTCCCGTCCTCATTTCTTATAACCGAGGACGACGGCGCAATAACGATACTGTCAGATACGCACCGGCTCCGCACCGTGAGGATCGCGGTATCGGATTCGCCGTTCAACGAGAACATCAACGATCCCGAAGCCGTGAAAAGCACCGTTTCGTCGCTCGGCGGCACGCTCATATCGAACGTCGTGGAGCTGAAGATCGGCGGCAAAAACGCTTACGCTTATTCATACGAAAAAGACGGCGTGTTCATCAGACAGTATTTCGTCGACGGCGGTCCGGTGACGTATATCCTCACCGGCGCAAGCTATGACGGCGGCGACGAAATACCGAAAAACATCATCTCGACGTTTCAGGTAAAATGACCGCCTGCCGCACCGCGGCGGGCATGCAAAAAAACAGGCTGATCATCAGCCTGTTTTTTGTTTTTCCCGTATTACAGATCGGACGGCGCTTCGGTCACTATTCCCGTCTGCGTATGCGGTTCAAGGACTATTTTATAAACCGCCGCCGGTTCGATCTTGTCAGTATATCCGTCCGCTGAGACGACAGCCATATAGTAATCGTATACGGCCTGTCCTATCATCTGTCGCTCGAGCGCATCCTTTAACGCATCTCTGTACGATTTCAGATCCGAATCGTTCTTATAAGCGGATTTCTCGTTGAACGACGTCAGCGTGAAGGTCACGTTCATGCCGTCTTCGGTATATTTGCCGTAACAAGTCTGTTTATACGTATACTCTCTGTCGTTGTCGTCAACGTCGGTCATCTCGTAGTACGTGCTGCATTCGCCGTTGTTTGAAAGGGTCAGGAACAGATCAAGATAAGGTATATAATACTCTCCTTCTTTAAGGTCGTATCCGGTTAAGATGTACGCCGTCATCATTTCGTTATCGAGAAGTATTTCATCAACCGATTCCACGTCGATATCGAACATATCCAATTCCGCCACGTCTACGGCACTGCCGGTGAATCCGGCATCACCCATGGCGGTGATAAGGGCGTTGTACGTTTTTTCATCGACAGACTCGAGCGCGTAAGCTCCGTCAAGCGCGGATCTGAAAACAGTTTTATCCTTTTCCGTATCAAAGCTGAGCTTCATGGTCATCGTCACAATTCTCACGGAAACGCGGTCTTTTGTACTGTTGTACTCATAAGTGCCGTAGGTATCAAAGCCGTAGGTCATGTTGATACCGTTGTCGGTGCTTTTTTCGACGATCTTACCGACGAAAGAACCGTCGTCATACAGTTCAAGCGTCTCTGTATGGTCCAGCCCGGCACCGGCGCTGAACGGATCGTATACGCTGTACACCGCGAACGGAACAGACGGCATCACCACCGTCACGGACTGTCCGGGATCCTTGTATTCCGTAACGTATACTGTGTACTGGTGCACCGACATATCAGTGCCGGAATAAACCATCTTCATATCCGTATCGGAAACGATTTCCAATCTTATCAGATATCCGTCCGACGATACCGTGAATTTTAAGCTTAACGAATTGACTTCGATCGAAGTGATCGAGCCTCCGAGAGCGGCCGCCAAACTGTTTGCGATGTCCGAATTGGCGTCGAACACGGATTTTGCGACGTCCTTGTCGGGCGTGCATTCGATCGTTTTCGATCCGTCGGCATTTTCCGTCAGATTTGCGCCGCGGAAAACCTCGGCTCCATACGGGGATTCGGACGTTTTTGCAGCGTCAAGCATCGAATTGAACTGTGCCGCCGCTTCGTCGTTTCTGCCAACGGCAGTATAACCCGCCGCGGGATCCAATCTGACATAAATATACTCATTATCAACGAATACGTCAGTTACGGAGTCGGACGTCTGCTGTCCCGATTCCACGTGTTGAGTCTGATGCACTTCATACATCGGGTTCTGACCTTTGTATCCGGAATACTTCATCTCGGCGACGGTCGCGATTTTATTCGATACATCGCCTTCACCCGCGATATGTATAACCGAATCCGCGTTTGTCGTCTGGATCAGGTGAATATCGTCAAGCGAATCGTTCTTCTCCTGCGCGTTCTTGTAGATCAGATATACGGGATCGTTTTCCATATCCGGCAGCGGTTCAGTATCGGTATCGGTAACGGTGTCCGTATCCGTGATCTCCGCGGTCTGCGTGTCCGTTGCAGGTTCCGTGTCCGTCAACGGTTCGGTGTCCGCTGCGGTCGTTGCCGTATCCGTGTCATGCCCTAAGCCGAGCCTGCACGAGGCGAGTGATACGGAAAGTATTATAACGAGTATTAAAGAAATGATTTTTTTCATAGTGACCTCCGTTCTTTGACATAATTATAATATTGCAAAACGATGCAGTCAACACTTTTTTGTAAACTTTCAAAACGATTCATTGCTCAACGCAAAAGAACAGACCGCGGCCCGGTCTGTTCTTCGTATAACGTTTACTGTTTCCCGCCTGATCCGTCCGTTATCACGACGACCTCGTCGGGCGTGCGGCAGACGTCGAAGAGTCCGAACGTTTTATCGGTGATGAATCCGGCGTCGCGCATCGCGTACATCTGCTCTATGATCCCGTCCCAGAATCCGAACGGATTAAACAGGATCAACGGATTTTCGTGGCGTCCGAGCAGACGAAGCGTCAGCACCTGGAAGAACTCGTCAAACGTGCCGATCCCGCCGGGGACCGTCACGAACGCGTCGCCGAGCGACTCCATTATCTGTTTGCGCTCTGACATGCTTTTCGCGTAAATCAGCTCGTCGCAGCCTTCGTACGGCGGCTCGATCTCGTGCATGAAATCCGTCGTCACGCCGATGAGCCTGCCTCCGCGCGACCTCGCACCGGCGGCCGCCGCCGCCATGAGCCCGCGCATCCCGGCGCCGTAAACGAGTGTGTGTCCTTTCGCCGCGAGCGCTTCTCCGAGCGCATACACGGCTTTTTTGTATTTGTCGTCCATCCGATCGGACGACGCGCCGTAAAGTGTGATATTCATAACGTATCCCGTATATGCCAAAAGAGCGCGCCGCGGCGCGCTCTTTCCTTTTTATTACTGTTCCGCTTCTCTTGCGGCCTGGGCTTCTTTTGCGATCTTCTCGGCGTTCGCCGCGGGGACTTCCTCGTAGCGCACGAATTCGATAGTGTATTTGCCTCTGCCCTGCGTCATGGCGCGAAGGACCGTCGGATAATCGGCGACCTCGGAGAACGGGATCTCGGCCTCAACGGTCTGATAACCCTTCTTTGCCGCGTCGTTTATACCCATGACTCTGCCGCGCTTCTTGGTGATGGTGCCCATTACGTCGCCGATGTACTCGCCGGGAACGGTGACCTTCATATCGCCGATCGGCTCGAGGATGATCGGGCCGGCCTTGACCATACCGTCTTTATAGGCAAGTCTGGCGGCGAGCTTGAAGGACATTTCGGAGGAGTCGACGTCGTGGTAGGAACCGTCGTAAAGATCGGCTTTCAGACCGACCATCGGGAATCCGGCGAGAACGCCTTCCTGCATCGCTTCCTCGAGGCCCTTTATGACAGCCGGGTGGAAGTTCTTCGGAACGGAGCCACCGACGCAGGACTCGGTGAATTCGAGGCCGTTGTCGCCAGGAGCGAATCTGATCTTGACGTCGCCGTACTGACCGTGACCGCCGGACTGTTTCTTATGCTTGCCCTGTACGTCGGATCTGCCTCTGATGGCTTCCTTGTAAGCTATCTTCGGAGCGGACGTATCGACGGACACGCCGTATCTGGATTTAAGTTTGGAGAGCGTCACGTCGGCGTGGATATCGCCCGCCGCGGTGAGCACGAACTGCTTCGTATCGGGGTTGTTCTCGAAGCGGAGCGTGAGGTCTTCCTCGCAGAGCTTCTGGATGCCCTGAGAGATCTTTTCCTCGTCGCCTCTCGCCTTCGGGGAAAGCGCGATCCTCATGTTCGGAGCGTCAGCCGTGATCTTGGCGTAAGGAAGCGCCGCGGGATCGGTGGAGAACGTGTCGTTGGTGTTGACGTTCGCGAGCTTTGTCGTGACGCCGATGTCGCCGAACTGAAGCTCTTCGACTTCCTTCATATCCTTGCCGCATACGGTGAAGATATGACCGATCTTCTCACTCGTGCCCTTCTCGTTGTTCTTGAGCGTGGTGTCGCGCTTCAGCGTACCGGTCATGACGCGGAAGAAGGACTGCTTGCCGACGAACGGGTCGGCGATCGTCTTGAAGACGAATATCGAAACGGGAGCGTCGGCGGAAAGCGTGACGGTCTTTGTCTCCTCGCCGTCGACGACCTTGTCCTTGTTTGCGACCTCGGGCGACGGGAAGTAGTCGGCGATATGGTCGAGCAGGACGTCAACGCACCACATATTTGTGGCGGAGCCGCAGATGACGGGAACGATGTCGCCGCTGTTGAAGCCTATATGTATGGCTTCGACCGCTTCTTCTCTGCTGACTTCCTCTTCCATGAGGACTTTTTCCATGAGCTCTTCGCTTGTGACCGCTATGGATTCGAGCAGCTCGGATCTGTATTTTTCGGCGGTGGGCATGAAGCCCGCGGGGATCTCGGCCTCGACGTGCTTGCCGTCCTTATAGACGTATTCGCGCATGTCGATCAGATCGAGGAAGCCTATGACCTTGTCGCCTTCGGTCATCGGAACGACGACGGGGCAAACGGTAGGACCGAATTTCTCGCGCAGTTCGTCGAAAACGCGCTCGAATTTCGCTTCGGCGTCGTCAAAACGGTTTATGAAGAACGCCTTCGGGATGCCGCGCTCCACCGCGCGCTCCCACGCGAGCTCGGTACCGACGTCCGCGCCGGATCTGCCGTCAACTACGATGACGGCGCTGTCGGAAACGCGGAGGCCTTCCGCGGCTTCGCCGTAGAAATCGAGGTACCCGGGCGTGTCTATGATATTGATCTTTGTATTTTTCCAATCAATGGGAGCAACGGCGGCAGAAATCGAAAAGCCGCGTTTGATCTCCTCCTTATCGTAGTCGAGGGTGGTATTTCCGTCGGTTATCTTACCGAAGCGGGAGATCGCCTTTGTCAGATAGAGCATCGCTTCTGCAAGCGTGGTCTTGCCGTGACCGCTGTGACCGATAAGGCAGACGTTGCGGATGTTTTTTGCCATGATATAACTCCTTGTATATATTTTAATTATCTTGTCGTAACACAACATTAGTATTATACACTAAGAAAGAATTATAATCAAGAGTTTTTTCGTTTTTTCCACATTTGTATTTGTAAAATTTAATAGTATATTTTTGTACAGAATTCACAAAAACAAGTTTTTATATAAAAGCATAACGAAAGGACGGCGCCGCAGCGCCGTCCCTTACGTTTTTTATCGTTTACTGCATCACGATCACGTGTACGTTGAACAGTCCGAGACCGGATGTAAGCTCCTGCTCCGTCGGATAGACGTTGTCCTCCGCCACGGTCACCGTGCGTTTTATCTGAACGGTGCCGTCCGCGACCTTTGCAAACTCCGCTTCATACGCCGTTTTCGTAAATCTCATGAATCTGTCGAACGGATCGCCGTTGCTGTCGTTGAACACGTTTTTCGGCAGTCCGGTGCAGTTTTCCGCCGCGCCGAACACGGTGTTTTTGCCGCCGAAGCCGGATTCGAAATCCTTCGTATCATAGATCGAGCGGAGCACGCGCACGACCGCCTGCGAAAGATCCTTATACGCCGTCGTCACTACGTACGACGAATCGTATCTCTTGTCCGTATCCGAGCCTATGACGTAGCCCTTTTCCTTTTCCGCCGCTTTGATGACCGACTTTTCAAGCGCTCCGCCGCAGGCGAAGATCAGCTCCGTTCCGCCCGCGTACAAAAGCGTCGCCGTCTGTTCGTTGGCGTCGTTTTCAAGCGTGTCTCCGGTGCAGTGGTACGTCACCTCGACTCCTGCGCCCAGCAGTGCCGCGGCATTCTCCGCGCCCTGCAGGAAGCCGTAAGTATATGCGCAAATATCGTCTGTCGGCAGGCCGTACATCACGCCGATCTTGGTAAATCCATCGGATACCGCGGCGTAGCCGGCGAGATATCCGGACTGCTCCGACGAGAACGTGACCGCCGCGAGATTGACCGGTATCATCGGGAACGGGGTGTTTTTATCCTTAGGCTTGCCGTCGAGCAGGATGAATTTTACGTCCGGATATTCCTTTGCTGCGGTCAGCACCGCTTCCTCAAAGCAGGAGCCGGCGGCGACTATCGTCTTGGCGCCGTCGTCAGCCGCGCCGCGCAGCGATACGAGCAAGCTTTCCGTGTCGCTGCCGGAGGGTACGAAATACCGGCAGTCTATATTCTTTTCAACGCAGTACGCGCACATGCCTTCCCATACGCTCTGATTATAACCCCTGTCGGTCACCTGACCGGAGTCGGTTATAAGCACGAGATCGTAATTATTTTTGCCGCAGCCGTTAAACGCAAAGAGCATCGAGGCGGTCAGCAGCACCGCGAGAATCGCGGAAATATATCTTTTCATACCGGCCTTTCCGGGAAAAAATTGCTGTCCCTTGTCTTGATGCTCTTATTATACAATATCTTTTCTCAATTGTCAACCATTTTTGACATTTTTTTTACTTTTTTTATTTTTCCGTTTTTGATCGCGCGCAGTACGGCGTATATGATATTGAACACGACCGCAGGGACGATGCACAGGAAAATACCGGTGGTATACGCTGTTCCGGTCAGCCAGGTGCTGAAAAATCCGGGGAAGATCGCGGACAGAGTGAGATATTCGAGCACCGAAAGCGCGGATATTATCAACGCGTTGTTCAGACCGTCGAAGAATCCGAATCTGCCGCGCATCAGCTGCAGACACAGGCTGAGCTGTATGAACGAAAGCGACGTGAAGCACACGGTAGAGCAGACCTCGGGAGTCTTGCCGATCGCCGCCGCGACGACGGACGTCAGTATCGCGAGCGCGCCGCAGACGAGACCGCAGCCTATCGAGCAAAGCGTCGTGTACACGGGTCTTTGCTGAGTTTCGCGGATCAGATCGACGTCGGCGGACATCTTCTTGTTGTTAGAGAAACACATGCAGATCACCGCGAGCAGGTCGATCACGATGCCGGAGAATATCATCTGGACGTGGCTCATCCCGGTGAAGCCTGCGAACACCGAAATAAGCGCTATGAGCAGTCTCGCGACGTTTGACGCCATCAGATAGCAGATTATGTTTCTTATGTTGTTGCAGACCTTGCGCGCCGTCAGGATCGCTTCGTAAACGGCGTTTATGCCGCCCTCTCCGTCGGCGCTCGCCGGCAGGATTATGACGTCCGCGGCGCGTTTCAGCGCCTCGCTGCCGCCCACTTTATACGGCATATCCTGAAGCTCCGCGCCTGTTTTCGCCTTCTTGTCAGACAGCGTCAGGTTCGCGGCAAAGCCCACGGTATCCTCGCCGGTCATAAGCGATATATCGTAAAGATGCTGACCGACGACGCCTATGTGCTCTTCATTGCCGAGATATTTGCTCTTAACGAACTGTTTATGCTCGTTGTCAAGCCCGAGGAACAGTCTGTACGACATCAGCTTGCGGTCTATTATGATCGCCTTCGTATTTACGAATTCCGGCGCGGTGACCATCTGCGCGTCGTCGCGGCAGATGCCGAGATGCTTAGCGAGATTGCGGCTCTGCGAGGTCATGTCGTCGCAGAACATTACGGTCTTCACGCCGATCCTGTCAAGCTGCGCGACGGTGTCCGCGCACGTCGGCGAGAACTGCTCGCGCATGACGATGAAGCCTTCGAAGCAGAAGCCGTTCTCCTCGAATTCGCGATCCGCGGAGTTGACGTATTTCGACGCGACGGTCATCACGCGGTACGCCATGCTTTCATATTCGGCGGCGCGGGTGATCAGATCGTTTCTGCCGTCCGTGCCGAGCGGAACCATCGAGCCGTTCGAGATCCTTTTGGTACAGCGGCTGACAACGTATATCGCCGGGCCGCGCAGACAGACGAGATGCTGGCTCTTGAACAGCACGATCGCGGCATCGAAGAAACGTTTGCCGTCCGCTCTGACCCTGCCCTCGGGGATCATGTTTTCCTCGATCTCGTCGAGGGTTATCCCGAGCCTGTCCGCGAGGTCTATGATGCCGTCCTGCTCCTGCGTCAGCGCGGTGCCGCTCTTGTCGTGGCGGTCGCGGCCGCCGAAGCTCGACAGCGCAACGTATACGGTGCGGCGGAGCTTTTCAACGTTGTCTGCGTCGGCGTCAAGCTCTCTGCCGTTCGTGAAGATCTTTTCGGCGACGATCTGCTTTTCGCAGATGCCGGCGGTCTTCGGGATCCAGACGGACGTCAGCTCGCGCAGGCGTTTTATCGCCGAAAGATTCTTGATTATTACGCCTTTGTTGTAATCGCTGTTCCTGTCGCGGCGCAGCGAAATGCCGTTCGTGACGGCTATGTAAGCCATGGCGCACAAAAGCTCGCAGTATGAGGACGCCGCGACGGCGAG
Source organism: Clostridia bacterium (assembly GCA_017958705.1). Lineage (GTDB taxonomy): Bacteria > Bacillota > Clostridia > Oscillospirales > CAG-272 > UBA1248. The sequence goes on along the minus strand of JAGDCE010000340.1, from coordinate 4,295 downwards.
CAGCAGAAGGAACGTGCTGAATATCTCGCTGTCGCCCTTCGTCGCGTACGCGAACACGGTCACGGTGAACAGGACGGCGCTGCAGATCACGGCGTAGACGCGCGAGATTCTGGAGACTTTGCCGAAGACGTCGAGTGACGAGTTCGCGGTCGACTTCACTTTTATCCCGCGTCTGACGGGGAGCGTGTGCGAGCCGGTGTCACAGGCTATGATCATGCACGAGCCTTCCGATATTGCGGAGCGCGCGAAGACCATGTTCTTCTGTTGGGACGGATCGAGTCCGTTCATGCGCTCGACGTAGTCGGCGTCCTTGCTGCCGTCGCCGCCCGAGATGTTCTTTTCGAGCACGCGCAGACCGTTTTCATAAACGATCCTGCCGTCGCACGGCACGAGGTCGCCCTCGGACAGATATATGAGATCGCCCTGGACGATGCCGTTCTGGTTGATCCTTAAAGTTTTGCCGCCGCGTACGACGCGCACTTCGGGAACGGAGTACGACGACAGCGACGACATGAATTTTCTGCCGTACCCGAACATCGAGTATATCGCGACGTGTCCCGCCGCGGTGAGCAGGATCCCGAACGCCGCCGCCTTGTCCTTCAAAAGGATCCCGGCGAGCACGAGCATTATTATAAGCAGCACGGAAAGCACCGAAAACGCCGTTTTCGGTGCGTTGTCCTTATCTTCCGGGTCGGGCGGGAAAATCACGTTTTTCTCGTGTTTTTCCTTCTTCTTCTTTACGATCTTTACGTCAAGTCCCGTCTCCTTGTCCGTCCCGAGTTTGCGGCACAGTGTGTCTATATCGAACCTGTACCAGTCAGTCTCGCTGACGTAGTCCGTGACGGGGGCTTCCGTGTAACTGCGTTTCACTCAATTTTCTCCCGGCTTATTTTACGGTTATTTTTCCGTCCTCGACGTCGGCGCACAGTGTTTCGGGGCGCTGACCCTTGCGGCTGATGAGAAGCTCCGCTATCGCGTCCTCGACGTTTGATTCGATATATCTTCTCATATTGCGCGCGCCGAATTTTCTCGAATAGGATTTATCTATAACGAAATCGCACAAAGCGTCGGTATAGCTGAATTTGATGCCGCGCTCCGCCATAACGGAGACGATATCGGACATCATAACGCGGACGATGCCGGCGAAGTCTTCACGCGACAGTGAATTGAACGTCACGACGGCGTCGATCCTGTTGATGAATTCGGGCCGCAGGAATTCGGAAAGCGCTTTTTCAGTCTTCGTCTCGGTGCCGCCTGAGCCGAAACCCGCCTGCGCGGTGCTGTTGACAGACCCGGCGTTCGTCGTCATGACTATGACGGTGTTTTCGAAATTGACTTCCCTGCCCTGCGCGTCGGTGATCCTGCCGTCGTCGAGTATCTGCAACAGGATATTCATGACGTCGGGATGCGCCTTTTCGATCTCGTCGAACAGTACGACGGAATACGGCTTGCGCCTGATCTTCTCGGTGAGCTGTCCCGCCTCGTCGTAACCGACGTATCCGGGAGGCGAACCGATCATGCGCGAAACGGAGTGCTTCTCCATATATTCCGACATATCGAGGCGCAGAAGCGACTCGGGCGAGTCGAAAAGGTTCTGTGCGAGCTGTTTCACGAGCTCGGTCTTGCCGACGCCGGTCGGCCCGGCGAATATGAACGACACCGGTTTGCGCTTCACGGAAATACCGGCGTATTTGCGCTTTATCGCGCGGACGACCGCGGATATCGCCTCGTCCTGGCCGATTATACGGCGGCGCAGGTTGGTCTCGAGCTGTTCGACACGGTCAAAATCGTCGGCGGTGACGTTGCCCGTCGGAACGCCGGTCCAAATCTCGATGACGCGTGCGAGGTCGGCTTCGGTAAGATAAACGTGGCTGCGCTGCTCGCGCAGACCGTCGAGCTGTCCCTGAAGCCTCAGCTCGTCGCTTTTAAGCGTGGCAAGCTCCTCGTAGCGGCGGCTGACCGCCGCTTCATCCTGCGGCGCGGGCGCGGCTTCGAGCGCTTCGCGGGCGCGTCTGACAGCCGCCAGATCGTCGCTCTTCTTCTCGAATTCGTCGATGACGGGCGTGTTTATCGCTACGTACGACGCCGCCTCGTCTATCAGGTCTATCGCCTTGTCCGGCAGAAAACGGTCGGTTATATACCGTTCCGAAAGCTTTACGGCTTTGCCGGCGAGCTCTTCGGTTATTATGACGCCGTGATACTTCTCGTAATACTCTTTGATGCCTTTGATTATCTCGATCGTATCGGCGACCGACGGCTCCGCGACGACTATCGGCTGGAAACGGCGCTCGAGCGCGGAATCCTTTTCGATATATTTGCGGTATTCGCCGAGCGTCGTCGCGCCGATCACCTGGATCTCTCCGCGCGACAGCGCGGGTTTTAAGATGTTCGCGGCGTTCATACTGCCTTCGGCGTCGCCTGCGCCGACGATGGAATGGACCTCGTCGATCACGAGGATTATATTACCCTCGCGCTTGATCTCCTCGATCAGACCCTTCATCCTGCCCTCGAACTGGCCGCGGAACTGCGTTCCGGCGACGAGAGCGGTGAGGTCGAGCACGAATACTTCCTTGTTTTTCAGCTTATACGGGACGTTTCCGGCGACGATGCGGAGCGCGAGCGCGTCCGCCAGCGCCGTCTTGCCGACGCCGGGCTCGCCTATCAGACACGGGTTGTTCTTCTGACGACGCATCAGGATCTGGATCATGCGCGCGAGTTCTTTCTCGCGGCCGATGATCCTGTCGAGTCTGCCCTCCCGGGCGGCGGCGGTCAGATCCTTGCAGTAGTCGTTCAGGAACTTGCGCTTGCTCTGCTTTTTGTCCTGCGCCTTCTTCTGCTGCTGTTCGTTTCTGTTCTTTCCCTTGCCGCCGAGGTTGGTAAGCTCGTCCGAGAGGCGCCCGAAAATCGATTTCAGATCGATCGCGGGGGCGTTGTTCTCCTCGTCGTCACCCATTGAGGGCTCGGGATCCGCGTCGTCCTGTTCGACGAGCGCGTCGATCTCGCTGTCCATGCCGTCGAGATTCAGTCCCATATTCGAAAGTATATTATTGACGGGAAGACCGAGCTCCTTCGCACAGTTAAGGCAAAGTCCTTCGTTCTTCGTCTCGTTGTTGTCCATTCTCGTCACGAAGACCACGGCTGGCCTTTTATGACATCTGCTGCACATTTGCATGATATTTCCTCCTTCTGAGGGTCAGTTACCCAGTAATTTTTTGATATACGAAAAGTCGAGCGCGCCGCGCAGGACGTTAAGATAATAAGTCAGGTTCAGTATGATCGAACGCTCGAACAGGTCTTCCGGGAAGATCTTAGGCGCCATGATCGTCAGATACGGCAACCCGAGCTTGAGCAGCGCGGATATGACCCAGACGAAAAGCACGCCGAGCAGACCGCCGAGGACAAGGCCGAGGATCTTGTTTGCCGTTTTCAGCACCGGCAGTTTAGCCGCGAGATTGAGCAGGTGGCGTATCAGCCATAAAACAAGCAGAGCGGCTATGAATATCACGATGAAGCACAGCGCGTACGATATCGCGTATGATACCGGGTTTGCGATCTTTTCGGTCAGCCCGTTGACCATCGCTTCGGTGCTCTGATCGGCCCGCTCGATCACTGACTGCTTCAGCTGATCGTAGTCGGCTCCGAATTTTTCTATGAATTTGCGGAACGTCTCGTTCGCCTCACCGTCGCCGAACAGCGCGGACGCGCCGCCGCCGTTTTCAAGGCCGCCCAGGACTTTCGAGGTGTACTCCGAGATCCTGCCGTAAAACAGATGCTCGTTGACGTACGGTGCGGCGTAAGGCGTGATGAAATACGCGCAGAAAAACGCTATGATCCCGGACAGAAGCCGCAGCGCCTCGTCGATGAAGCCGCGCTTCCAGCCTACGATCAGGCAGATTATGAAGATCGCCGCCAATATGATATCAATAACTATATACATTGTTTTATCCTTCCGGTCATTCGATCTCCGTGAAATCGTCGTATACGGAGACCGGGTACGCGCTGCTCGCCGTGGCGAAAAGCGCTATCTCGTCGCTCGGGAAAACTATTCCCTTAACCTCGTAGCCTGTATCGGCGCAGTACGTTTTTTCGGTGCGTATCTCGAATCGCTCAACGCAACCGGTGTAAAGTCCGTAGACGTTGCCGCCGTGCACGTAAAGCTCGGAGACGTCGGAACTCGAGGGGCCGCTGTAAACGAGCGTGCCGTCACGGTCGAATATCAGCATGTCGGAATCGGCGCCCGCACCCTCCGACGAAAGTATTATCGCGGCGTATCCGTCGCCGCAGGCGAATCTGCG
>JAGDCE010000339.1 GCA_017958705.1 Clostridia bacterium | reverse complement strand
TTGAGCATAAAAAGCTGATTTTCTGCGATTGTACCGTAATCCGTATATTCGACGCTGATTTTCTCGCATGCGGCGGGAGCAAGCCCCCGCCCTACGACGCGGGAGAATATACACTTTCTGTTATGCGCACAAATAGTAATGAAATACAGTCCGGTTGACGAATAATCGTACGTGTCGAGTCTCGGGTGTTTTCTTTTCGGCAGTTTTTCCGTATCCGGTGTCATTGATTTTTGCCCTTTATCTTATCCCAATACGCCTTTGCCGCTTGCTCGGTCTTGTTCTGACCGTATTCGTAATATTTTTTATCCTTTATATCGTCCGGCAGGTACTGCTGTTCGCACCAGTTGTCCGGATACGTTTGAGGGTATTTGTATTCGATCCCGCGGCCGAGCTTCGCGGCGCCGGCGTAATGGGCGTCGCGCAGATGATCCGGAATAATCATCCCGAGACCTGCGGCGATATACTCCTCCGCTTTGTCGTAAGCGAATATGCCCTGTGCCGATTTCGGCGCGGTGGCGAGCGTGATCGCGGCGTTCGTCAGCGGTATGCGCGCTTCCGGCAGACCGAGCTCCTTCGCGCTTTCACAGCAGGCGCGCGTTATCACCGCCGCGAGCGGGTACGCAAGCCCGATATCCTCGCTCGCGATGACCTGCAGCCTGCGGCAGACGGATAAAAGCTCGCCCGCGCCGAGCAGCTTGGCGAGGTAGAAGACCGCCGCGTCCGGATCTGAGCCGCGGATCGATTTCTGCAACGCCGACAAAAGGTCGAAATGACCGTCGCCGTCGCGCTGGAACGCGCCGGTCCCTCTCATCGCGTCGGGCACGAATCTGTCGGTTATCTGCCGGTCGATTTTGCCGTCCGCGGCGTAGTAAACGTGCTCGAGCAGACCTATCGCGCGTCGCACGTCGCCGCCGCAGAGGCGCGCGATATACGTCAGCGTGTCGTCGTCACAGGTGCATTCCGTGCCGTTCTCGCCGTTGAGCACCGCAAGCGCGCGGCGGAGCACCGGCACGCAGTCGGACGGCTCCACCGGCTTGAACTCAAACACGGCGGAACGCGAGATTATGGCGGGGTAGACGTAGAAAAACGGATTTTCTGTCGTTGACGTGATGAGCGTGATGCGCCCGTCTTCGATATATTCGAGCAGCGACTGCTGCTGTTTTTTGTTGAAATACTGTATCTCGTCAAGATACAGCAGTATCCCGCCGGCTCCGATTATCGTATCGGTCTGCGATATGACGTCCTTGACGTCCGACAGCGACGCAGTGGTCGCGTTCAGCCGGAACATCGTCATATCAGCCTGCTTGGCTATGATATTCGCCGCGGTCGTCTTTCCTGTCCCGGGCGGGCCGTAGAATATCATATTCGTTATGTGACCGCCGTTTATCATCCGGCGCAGAGAGCCGTTTTCCGAAAACAGATGGCTCTGTCCGGCTATATCGTCGAACGACTCGGGTCTCAGCCTGTCGGCCAAAGGACGAACGAACATATTGTTCCCCCGTATGATTTTTTTCTTTTATTATATCACGCCGTCGGATATCTTTCAAGCCGCTTTTGTAAACTATTGACATTTTCAAAATTATGTGATAGAATGTAGGTGATAAAAAGCAATCACGGGAGGAAAATATGAATTTAACTACTCTTATCAAAGGTTTGTTCAAAAGCGCGGCGAAAAAGATCGAAAAGGCCGCCAATACGAAACTCGTCACCCTTACCGCGGTGACCGGCGACCCGTCCGATATCACGACGCTTCCGCCTTTCAACAGAAAAGACCCCAAAGAGGTCGCGGCGATGGTCGTTCTGGCGCTCGGCAGATATCCGAAGAACAGAGAAGAATGCTTCGCCATGATGAACGATCTCAAGGGTCCGGAGCCTCTGTCAAACATGGAAAAGGAATTTATCCGCGACCGCTTCATGGACGGCAAGGATTATATCATGAGATCGTATTTCAAAGGCGCAACGCCGGAGAACGACTACACGCCGCAGAGACCTCTGCGCATCGAGGTCATAGAGCTGTCGGACAGCTTTGAGAGCGAGGGCTACGCCAGACTGTGGATCCCGTCGGGCGGCGCCGATTCGCCGCGTCAGGTCACGCTGCGCAAGAAGAATTCCACGGGCGAGTGGTTCATCAATCAGCATGAATTCCTGCTCGGCAACATCAGGATACCCAAATCCGAGGATAAGTGGGCGTAAACCGGGAACAATAAGCTCCGGCGCCGGACGTCAGTCCGGCGCGTTTGCGGAGCGCGGAAACCCGGTCTATCCATAAAGTCAGAGGTGCAGATATGAAATTTCTGAAATGGGCGGCAAAACGCCTCGTGCGCGCCTGCGTATATTTTACGGTGACGCAGTTCTTCATAACCGCGATGTTCCAGGCGATGGCGAAGGACGGCTCGCGCGGACAGTTCCTGCTGTTCGATATCGAAGTCGTTCTGTTCGGATTTTCGCTTATAATGGCGCTCGCGCAGGATATTTTCGGTATCGGCCGGCTTTCGTTTCCGGTCCGGCTGCTGCTTCATTTCCTTGTGACGATGGCGGCGCTGTTCGGACTTTTCAGCATAATAACCGGTCAGCTCACCAACGTGACGCGGCTGATATATCTGCTCTCGGGCGCGGCGGTGCTTTACGCCGTCGGCGCCGCGGTCGTGCTCATCGTCCGCGCGGTGAAAAACAAACGCACCTCGGACGATAAGGAATACACCCCGATGTTCAAAAAATAAACGATCATCAAAGCGTACAAAGCCCGTTTTTGCGGGCTTTTGTTACGTTTTTGAAAATTGTCAAAAATTTTTGTCACAAAACGCGTTTTTCTGCGTTTATTAAGTGAGCGCTCAAAAAAAGCGGACGCACGCCGCCCCGGAAAGGAGAAAAGATGCTTGAGCTGCCGTTATCCGCGGTCAGCGGAGATGAAAACAAGACGTTTCTTTCAAGGCTTTATGAGCTGTACGGCGCCGCGGTGCTGAATACTGCGAATCAGATACTGAACGACCGGCAGCAGGCCGAGGACGTTTTACAGGATACTTTCGTTAAGATCATCCCGCTTCTCGAAAGACTCAGGGAGCTTGACCCGGACGAGCGGAAGGGATATCTGATCCAGACCGCGAAGCACGTGTCATACGATAAGCTGAGAAAAATAAAAAAAGAGAAAAAAGCCGCGGAAAAGCAGCTTGAAGCGTCGGAGGCGTACGCCTCGGACTCTGCCGGAGGATACGACGCGGATACGCTTTATAAAGCCGTGGCACAGCTTGACGAAAGAGAACGGTACGTGATTTACGCGAGGTTCGAAGCGGAGCTGACGTATGAAGCCGTCGCCGCGCAGCTCGGCGTAAGCGAGGGAAACGCGAGACAGATCATGTCGCGGGCTTTGAAAAAACTGCGTGAGCTCATGAAAGGAGAGTGATCTTTATGAAACAGACCGATAAAGAAGCGCTGCTCCGGGCGCTGTACCGGTATGAGGCGAAGGCGTCGGAGGTACCGGACGCCGCGGAGCCCGGCGTTTCGGATAAGACGGAGAAAAAAATGAAAAAGATCATATCGTCCTCGGGCGGTAAACGGGCGGGAAAAGCGCTGAAAATAACAGCGGTCGCCGCCGCCGCGGCGATCGCGCTGACCGCCGCCGTCGCCGCTAACGGGGAGATGAGAAAGAAAGTCGGTCGGTTCGTCATGAGTTTGCGCGGCGAAAGCTCCGACGTGTATTTCGAGCCGGACGGACCGATCAGAATGAAGGTCGAGCAAAGCTATCTGCCGCAGTCCTTACCCGCGGGCTTCACGGAGTCGCTGATCAAATACGACGACGCCGGCACCTCCGCCTGCTGGTCGAACGCGGCGGGCGACAGGATCGTATACGAACAGGGAACGAACGGATCGTCATTCATGGTCAACTGCGAAGGCTCGGAGATCGAATATCTGACCCTCGGCGGCAAATACAAGGCGGTAACGCTGAGCGGCAGCTCGCGCACGGTGATCTGGTACCGGGACGGGTATCTGATGTACCTGTCCGTGCCCGCGTATATAAGCGGGGAGGAATTG
>JAGDCE010000338.1 GCA_017958705.1 Clostridia bacterium | reverse complement strand
GGTCGTATCGGGAGCATCGGTCTGCTCTTCCGTCGTAACCTCCTCCGCCGTCGTCACCTCGGGCGTTTCCTCAGCCGTCGTATCGTTGGGATCGTATTCCTTAGGCGTGGCGGGAGCGGGGATATTGTCGTAGCTTACGGGTTTGTAGAAGAGCGAATCCTCGTTCTCGATCGGTCCGTCCATAACTCTGATCTCGGCTATGGAGCCGGCGAAAAGTCTTCTGATCAGGCCTTCCGCGACGTTTTCGTTCTTGCAGTCGGATTCGTGTCCGGTGCCGGATTTACGGCCTACGCCGACCTCCCACGAGAAGTTCGGGTCTCTCACTTCGATGAAGGGGATGTCGGTGAACGTGCGGAGCGGCTCGCCGTCGATAAAATACGTGATCGAAAAGCCGTCCGTCGAGACGAGAAGGTGATGCCAGCCGTCAGCGCCGATCTTTACCTCGTCCATTTCGACGTTGACCTTCGAGACGTCGTCACAGTGTACGAACTGCAGCCACGTTTGATTGGTGTCGCCGAGCATTCCGGTCGCCTGATCGTCTTCCCATTCGCAGAGCGCTATCGAGAAAGGCGGTTCATTCTGGTCTTCTATAACGCCCTGACGCGAGAATATGCCGGTGTAGCGGTTGTAGTCGTTGTCAAGCTCCGGAGAGAGTTTGAAAATGATGTCCACGGATATGCCCTCTTCGAATTCATTCGTGTTCATCGGGGCGCCCTTGATGGTCTCGAGGAATTTGCCGGAGGTATAACCGCCGGAATAACTCGTTTCACCCGATTCGTAGGGGTCGACCGCTTCCGCGAGTATCTTGGTGTTGTTGAACTTAAGCGAGGACTGCGTTTTCGTCTCGCCTTTGTCGGCTCCGTCGTCCCAGGTGAAGATATCGAGCTGAGAGCCGTTGCCGACGACCTTTGTCACGAGGTCGTTGCCGTTGCCCGACAGATCTATGAACTGAAGCTCGTCTTTTTCGATGTCGCCGGTAAAATATCCGTCAACGTTCTGGAGTTTCCAGTGCGCCACGACGTGTACGTCGCCGTCCGCGTGCGCGGGCAATGCCGCAAGGCATCCGAACAGCAGAGAGCACAATATGAGCGCTGATATTATTTTTTTCATCTTCATGTTTACTCCTTTATTTTTTATTTCTTTTTCTTTTTTGAGATCACGACCGCGGCGACGACTCCGCCGATAACCGCGACGCCCGCGATTATACCGATGATGAGGCCGGTATTACCGCCCTTCTTTTCACCGCCGTCAACCGTTGTTTCAGGCGCTTTGTCGGTCGTGACGGCGTCCGCCGTCGTATCGGAACCGCCGGTCACCGCTGCGGTCGTGTCGGTCTGAGAATCGACCGAGGGTTCGGTATCGACCGGTTTGTTCGGATCCTCGTATCTCGCCTGGACGGATTTGATGTAATATACCTGACCGACGCCGGTGGCTGTCGGATCTATCCTTATCATCCTGATCTCATTATGCCACGTGTCGTTGTCGTTTTCGCGCATATCGACCTCGAGATCTTTGAATTCAGCGGACTCCTCAAGGAACAGATCGACGCGGTTGTCCGTGAAATAGACCTCCGAATATTTGGTGGAGAAGTAGATCTCGCCGACCTCGTCGAGGAACTCGCCTTCGGTCTTGTACGTGATTATCAGCGTCGTGAATTTATCTCCGTCAAACGAGTTTGACGAGTCGATCGGGATGTAGAAATACGGATCGGCCTCGTCTACCGTGACCTTTACGGCGCCGATGTCGGAAAGCTCGAGCGAGCAGCGCACGGGCTCCGCCTTGATCATTTTTTCAAACGTCGCGGGATCGGAGAAATCGGCTATCATGATAACGTCGCCGATATTGTATTCCACCTCTTCCCTCGTCGTAACCTCGACATCGTTCGTGTCGACGACCTCGGGGGTGTACGGGTTGCCGCTTCTGTATTTGTCGTTGTCGACCTGGCAGTTGTGCTTTATCTCATCCTCGGACAGCACCCTGTCGTAGAATCTGAAGGCGTAGATGTCGCCCTGCCAGCTTCTCTTGGAGTTTTCGTGACCGAAGAACAGCGTGTCGGCGATATTGCACTCCGCCGGGACGCCGGAGCATACGAGCTCGCCGTCTATGTAGATCTTGCATATCGGCTCCTCGATATCGAACGTCACGGTGAGAGTGGAGTTGTTTACGAGATCTTTACCGTTGTCGTGTATCGGTCTGTCTCTGTTGTTGTCGTTGTATTTGTATTCGAGCTGATCAAGTCCGTCCTGCACGCGGATGAACATGGAGAATTCGTCGTTGTCGGAAGCGACGAGCGTCAGCCAGTCGGTGCCGTAGAATTCCATTTCGCCGAATACCATATCAATGGTGTACTGCTTCGCGTTTACAACGGGTATGACGCCTTCGTTGAAGTATATGCGTTTGCAGTTCGAGTGGAACGCCATGTCGGTCCACTTTGTCTCGCCGTCAGTCTCCACGTTGAAGTGATAACCGTTTCCGGACAGGTCGCGCCATACGGTCGCTTCAAGATCCTGTCTGCCGTTGCTGTTGTTGGCGCCGTCGTAATAAGCGACGAGCCCGTCCGTTATAACGGCGTCCTTTGCGGAAGCGGTAAAGACGAAGCATCCGAGCAATACCGCCGATATCAACACCGCGGAAAGAGCTTTGAGAAAGATCTTCATACAAAAAACCGTCCTTTCTTTTTTTTCAATTATATCACAACAACACGCGCGTGTCAAAACAAAATACGTAATTAAACGGACATTATTTTACTTTTTGAGGTTTTCCGGGCATAATATCGCGGTAAATTATTTTTTACGGTTGACTTTGAGGTAAAAAAATGGTATAATCGGGAACAAAGAGGGTAAAGTTATGTTTTATGAGTTTCGAAACTTCGGCGATTCGGAATACGTGAGGATCGATACCGAGAACAATATGAATTTTCCGAAGCACATACACCAGTCGTTCGAGATAATACTCGTGACGGACGGGGTGATCGAGGCCGGCGTCGACGACCGCGCGTACACACTGCGAAAGGGCGACGCGCTGTTCGTGTTCCCGGATCAGGTCCATTCGCTTAAATCCGAGAAAAGCGAGCACGTCACCTTCGTTTTTTCGCCGCTTTTAGTCAACGCGTATTCGGAAAAGCTGAAGAACAAAGTGCCGTCGAATCCGGTCTTCCGGCCGGACGAGCATATAACGAAAGCGCTGTATTCGCTTTCCGCGGACTCGTCCGTAATGCTCAAAAAAGGCGTTTTATACTCGGTCTGCGCCGCTTTCGACACGGGAACGGATTACATACCGCCGGACTACAAAAACAACCGTTTTTTCGAGATATTTTCGTATATCGAAAGCAACTATACAAAAGAATGCTCGCTGTCCGGAGCGGCGAAGCAGATCGGCATGAACTATTCGTATATATCGCGCGATTTCAAGCGTCTCGTCGGGATAAACTTCAACGATTACGTGAATCTGCTTCGGCTGAACATGGCGTGCCATCTGCTGAAAAACACGGACTATTCCGTCACCGAATGCTCGCTTGAGAGCGGTTTCGGCTCGACGCACACGTTCAACCGGAATTTCAAGGACCGCTACGGCGTCACGCCGAATCAGTACCGCCAATCGTTCAGAGAACAGAAAAAGAGGTAAAAAAATGCACGGAAACAAAGAACTCGAAGTACTTCTCAAAAACGGATACGATCCCGCCGTTGCCGACGGCATAATCGCGCTCGAAAAACGTCTCGACGGGCACGCCGCGCTTGCGGCGGAGCTTGACGCGGTCGTGACCGCGTATGCCGACAGGCAGGAAATACCAATGGGCGAGGCTCTTGAACGCGTAAAGCGGATATCCGGAAAGTACGGTGAAAACGAATACTCGCTCGATCTGCTGCTCGTGATAAACGGCCTGCCTTACATGCACAAAAGATTCACGGAGAACGGATACCCCGACTCCGTGTTCTACGAGACCATGGACGATATCCGCTGCAAGGTAAACGAATGCGTTGAATGCAAGGGCGTCGTCGGTACGTTCGTCGCCGACTGGTACGACAGATTTTTCGTCCCCTCCTGCTTCGGCCTCGGCAGATTCCAGTACGAGAGGGCGGAATACGGCGAAGACGATTTCACGCTCGGCTGCGGCAGGGTGCTGAAAAAAGGCGGCACGTACGTCAACATGCACATCCCGTCGCGCGGCATACCGCTGACGGACGAGGTGCGCCTCGCCTCCTACCGCGCCGCGTATCCTTATTTCAAGCGATATTTCGAAGACGGCGTCGTGATCTTCGGCTGCCATTCGTGGCTGCTTTTCCCGAAGCACCTGCAATTTCTGCCGCCTCATCTGAACATCAGGAAATTCATCGGCGATTTCGAGCTCGTCGGGTGTGAAGAGACCGAAAAATTCAACGACATCTGGCGGGTCTTCGGCAGATATGCAAACCTGCCTTATGAAGAGCTTCCGCGCGATACGGCGCTGCGCCGCGCCTACGCGGAATGGCTCTGCGCGGGCAACAGGACCGGATACGGCTTCGGCGTCTTCGCCTTCGACGGAGAAAAGATCGTCAAAGCGCCGTAAACCGCTATTGACGGTTATTGAAATACCGGCTGAATGAAGAAAAACGGTCTTTGTTCGGCCGGTATTTTTTTCCCGGACCGGCCGTAATAATGATGATTGCCCTGACGGGCAAATGATGATTTTGCCTTGCGGCAAAAATGATGATGCGTCCTTCGGCCGCAATGATGAGATGAGTTCCGCCAACGTGCCGAAGGCACTCATCATTCTCCCGTTTTTTCGCCCCGCGGCCGGTGTGAAAAAATTTCTTGACATTCATAAATGTTTGTGATATAATATCTTGGATTATAATATTAAAATCAGTAGTTTTATGGCAAAATACAGATTACAGCGCAGAAACGACGAGATCGTGCGTGAGATGACGAGGCTCCTCCGCCAAGTGAAAGACCCGCGCGTCACTTCGTATATG
>JAGDCE010000337.1 GCA_017958705.1 Clostridia bacterium | reverse complement strand
ATACGTTCTTAAATTGAACGGTGTCAAAGCGGGGTTTATCTTATGAAGTTTCCTGTATTTCTTCAATCTATCCCAAGCTCTTTCATCACAGCGCTCATTACTTTGCCGATAGGCTCGTTTATCTGAAGCACTCGCGACGACGCGGGACCGATCTGCAGCGGATCTTTGTTTATTATCGCGAGATATCTGCCGCGGAAATAACCGATATAAGACGCCGCCGGATAAACGGACAGCGACGTGCCGCCGATTATAAGCATATCGGCGGACGAGATCGCCTCGATCGCGCCGGCCACGGCGTCCTCCGGCAGTTGCTCGCCGTAAAGCGTGACGTCGCAGCGGATCACGCCGCCGCACGCGCAGCGCGGCACCGCCGCGGTCGATTTGAATATGTGATCCGCCGGGTATTTCTTTCCGCAGCGGCTACAGTAATTGCGCGCCGTCGTGCCGTGTATCTCATATACGTTCTTACTTCCCGCCGCCTGATGCAGACCGTCGATGTTCTGCGTCACGACCGCCTTCAGCTTGCCTTCCTGCTCGAGTTTTGCGAGCGCCTTGTGCGCCGCGTTCGGCTTTATGCCGTGCGTGTCGAGCTTCTGGCGGTAGAACTCGAAAAACACCTCCGGCTGACGGGTCAGACACTCGTGACTGAGAAGGTATTCGGGACTGTATCCGTCGAATCTCACGTCGTGCTGATTGTAAAGCCCGTCCTTGCTCCTGAAATCCGGTACGCCGCTTTCGGTCGAAACTCCGGCGCCGCCGAAAAACACGACGTTCTCGCTTTCTTTTATCATCGCGGCAAGCCGTTTTATCTTATCGTCCATATATTCACCCCCGAAATAAGGAAAACGGCGGTCGCCCGCCGTTGTTTTTATAACGTGCTTTTGAAATAATCCGAGACCTGGCTGATCCCGTTCGACATCGAAAGTCCGTTGATCCCGAGCAGTGAAAGCTCGTACAGCAGGTTTTCGGGATCATCCGTGCGGATAACGGAGACGCGCTCCGCGATGAGCTTTCTCGCCGCTTCGTCCGCGTCCGCGGAAAGGCCGCTAAGGATGAACGCCGAGCCGCGAAGAGCGAGGCGCTCCGTCGTTCTGTCCGGTATCACGAACAGAGGCTTCAGCAGATCGAAAGGATCTATATCGCGCTTGAAGAAGGGCTTTTCCGTCGTTACTCTGCGGTAAAGTTCCTCCGCAGTTTCGTCAAGATACCGCGACCCGCCCTTGAGCTGCTGGAAGCGGCCCGCCGGCATCGAATTCACGGCGGCCTCATACAGCCAGCGCTTTGCGGTCAGATCGAATCCCGGCAGGCAGGAGAGCATCAGCGCCCTGTCTCCGCCGCCCGCGGCGCACTCGTCCTCCGGCACCGCGAAGACTGATACCTCGCCGTTGTTTTTGCACGCGTAATACAGAGCCGAAAGCGGATCGGACGTCAGCTCCGTAAGCCTTACGGGACAACCGTTCTGCTGCATGGCGACGAGCTTGTCAAAATACGAAAGGCCCCTCAGCTGCGCCGCGCATTCGACCGAGATGTTTCTGTAAATGCGGTCTTCCTTCGCCTGCATCCCGTAAGTCAGGATATCCGGCATTATTTCCGTCGGGCAGAAAAACAGTCTGTAACTGCGGACGGCGTCGTCGCTGAAAAGACCGGGCGCGCCGACGGTCTGTGCGAAAGCGAGCTTCTTCTCAAGCATCGCGGAATAATAATCGCGCTCTCTGTCGGACAGCTCGGTGTTGCCGGAAAGCTCACGGTACGCTTCTATATACGCGTCCGCGATCCCCGTTTCGTTTTCGGATAACGCCTTGAGGGCTTTGATGAGCCCGGATATATCGGATATCTTTATCCTGTCTTTAACGGCTGACATGTTCCGTACCTCCGCCGGTAATATTCACATATATTATAACTTGTATGTTACGGTAAATCAAGACCGTATATGTTAATTAGTGACGAATATGACGATTTTTTTGCATATATATCCCGTGCGCGCTGAAAAAATTAACATAACGCCGCTTGTATTGACCGATTTCATTTGATATATTTAATAAATAAGATAATTCGGAGGCGTAATATGACAAAAGTCGATATATTTTCCGGTTTTCTCGGAGCGGGAAAGACAACGCTCATCAAGAAACTGATAAAAGAAGCGTATAAAGGCGAGATGATCGTCGTAATAGAAAACGAATTCGGCAAGATCGGCATCGACGGCGGATTCCTTAAGGAAGCGGGGATTCAGATCACGGAGATGAATTCCGGCTGTATCTGCTGCAGTCTCGTCGGAGATTTCGGCAAGGCGCTCGCGCAGGTCAAGGCGCAGTACGATCCGGACAGGATCGTCATCGAGCCGTCCGGCGTCGGCAAGCTCAGCGACGTCATCCGCGCCGTACAGGACGCTGGCGTTGAAGGGCTTCAGCTCAACGCCTTCACTACGGTGATAGACGCGTCAAAATGCAGGATGTACATGAAGAACTTCGCCGAATTCTACCGGAATCAGATAGAATTCGCGTCGTCCGTGATACTGTCGAGGACCGGCGGCATAAGAGAAGACAAGCTGAAGGACGCGGTCGAGATCGTGCGTTCGCTCAACAAGGACGCGTCGCTCATAACCACGCCGTGGGATCAGCTCGACGGCCGCGCGATACTTGAAACAATGGAGAAAAAGAACACTCTCGAAGCGGAGCTTCGCCACCTGCTCGATGAGGAGAAGGAGAAAGACGCGCATCATCATCACCACCATCACCATGACGATGACGAGGAGTGCGACGATCCCGAATGCGAATGCCATCATCACCACGACGACGATGATGACGATGATAACGAACACGAGCACCATCACCACCATCATCACGACGATGACGACGAAGACGGGCACGAGCATCACCATCATCACCACCACGACGATGACGAAGAGTGCGACGATCCCGAATGCGAGTGCCACAATCATCACGATGACGACGATGAACACGAGCATCACCATCATCACCACGACGGCCACGACGCCGACGAGGTGTTCACGAGCTGGGGCGTCGAGACGTCAGGCAAGTACACCGCGGCTCAGATCGAGGACTGCCTCGACGAGCTGATGACCGGCCGCTACGGCATGGTCCTGCGTGCGAAAGGCATCGTGGACGGCGGATCTGGCGAATGGATACATTTCGATTACGTGCCGGGCGAAAAAGAGATACGCACGGGCGCGCCGGACGTTATCGGCAAACTCTGCGTGATCGGCACCGGACTTGACAAGGCGGGACTGCGCGAGCTGTTCCGCGCCGACTGACGGCGGGGAAACGGTATGGAGTATCCGGTATATCTTTTCGCGGGCTTCCTCGAAGCGGGAAAAACGAAATTCCTGCAGGAGACTCTCGCGGATAAAAACTTCTTCGACCGCGGCAACGAACGCACGCTCGTGATACTGTGCGAGGAGGGCGAGGAGGAGCTCGAACCCGAGGGATTCATTTCAAAAAACGTGTTCGTCGAGGTGATCGACGAGCAGAGAAGACTCAATCCCGATAAACTGAGCGCGCTCGCCGGAAAATACAGGCCGGAGCGCGTGCTCATGGAATATAACGGCATGTGGCTGATCACTGATCTGATCAACGCCCTGCCGCAGGACTGGTATATCTGCCAGCAGATGACGTTTTTCGACGCGTCGACCGTGGACGTTTACAACGCGAATATGCGTAATCTCGTCGTTGACAAGATAAACAACGCCGACCTCGTCGTTTTCAACCGCTGCGAGCCGGACGAGGATATACAGAAGCTTCATAAGCTCGTCCGCGGAGTCACGCGACGCGCCGATATATTCTACGAGAGGACGAACGGACAGGCGGCATACGACGATATTGAAGACCCGCTCCCGTTCGACGTCAACGCGCCGGTCATAAAGGTAGAGGAGCGCGATTACGCGCTGCTTTACCGCGATCTTTCGGAGAATATGCCCCAGTACGACGGCAAAACGGTCAACTTCTCCGGAATGGTAAGCAAATACGACCGGCTGCCGAAGGGCGGATTTATCATCGGGCGTCCGATAATGACGTGCTGTGCCGCTGATATAGCGTTCAGCGGACTGTTCTGCGAGACCGGAGCCGAGCTCGTGCAGAACGAGCAGTGGGTGAATATCACCGCGAAGATCCGCGTCAAGCCCTGCCGCGTGTACGGCAGAAAAGGCCCGGTACTGACGCTGATCGACGTCAAACCCGCCGCGGCGCCCGAAGATCCCGTTGCAACGTTTTATTGATTAACATCCGACAGACCGGTACATCCGGTCTGTTTTTGTTTGCAGCGGTTTATTTGACAAAATTCATATATACCGTATTGAAAAATCAGCGGCGCCGTGTTATAATCGTAAAAATGGAGGGCGTGATCATGAAATACTCCGATAAACTGAACGGTTACTGGGAAGAGGGATATCACTACTATTTTGACATACGCGACGGCAGCTTCGAGCTGCGCGACGCCGGAAAGCGCGTAGTGTTCAAGACAGAGATCGAATACGACGCCGACGCGCTCGAGAGGGGAGAGAAGACGGAACTCAAGATCGGCGAAACGACGCTCGCGAAAACCTATAAAGGCGAGCCGATGTGGTATATAACGGCGCTGTGGTACGAGGACGGTCAGATCCATATGGATACGCACTATACGATCACCGGCGACGACCACTACGTGATGAAAAAGGTCGATCACGATCCGTTTTACAATTATCTGATCCGCGACGATGAATACCTAAAAAGTCTGCAGGGAGAATGGATCGAATGGCGTAAAGACGGCAAAATCAGGTCAAAGCTGATGATCAAAGACAACCGGATCTCGTATATGTTCGACGACAGCGAACTCGACAGCGCGAACTTCCACGCGGTGTCGTACAGATCGTCGCCGGACAGGGTGTTCCTCAACGACGAGGATCTGACAGTGTCCGGTATCCTGATGTTCTCAAGCCTCGACGTGAAGCCGGATATGATATCCGGATATGAGATAATCTGCGACGCACAGCCGCCTCTGTCTGTATTCATCCGCCGCGATGATCTCGGAAAGATACAGATCCCGGAAGCGGCGATGCGCCCGATGCGGAATACGATGGAATACGTGCCTGAGCCGCCTCAAACGACGTCGCCCGGGCAGTCGGAAAGCAAAGGCAAGAGCCTGTTTTCGAAGGAATTTTTCGAGAAGATATTCGGAAAGAAGGATAAATGATGCAGCTCGATAAGTTGAACAGAGCGCTGATGATCCCGCGGGCGATAGTGATGACGGTCACGGGCGGATTTTCGCTCGCGACGTTCCTGCTGCTTGTAAATATCGTCGGCTCGGTCGTCACGGATAATACGGACGGGCTGCCGCCGGTCATAAGAGCGGCGGTCATAGTCGGTTTGATCACAGCGGCGCTGTTTTTGCTGTGCTGGCACTGCGTCGGTTTTGCCGCAAAAAACGGCGGCAGGATCGAGTTGTCGACGTATTTCGGAAACAGAACGGATCTGCCGGAAGAAGATTTCGTCAGGATCAAGGGCGTCGGCAGCGTACTGGCCGTCATAACGAAAAAGAAGAAGCGTTATTTATTCCTGCTCCCGCCGCTGCCGTTCGGCAGAAAGCATTTTGAAACGATAGAAAAACTATTCCCGTTCACGGAAATTGATCTGTAGGAGGACGTAACATGGCAAAGACGACGATAAAGATCGACAGCAAAAACATGAAAATGGTCGCGCATCAGGGCCTTTTCGGGCTTGAACGCGGCAATTCGAATCAGGCGTTCACCGCCGCCTGCAACCGCGAGAAGTATTTCGGCATAGAGACCGACGTGCACAGAACGGCGGACGGCAAGTATGTCTGCATCCATGACAGCAACACAAAGGGCGTCTCCGGCGTCGATATGGACGTCGAATCGTCGACGCTGCAGCAGCTGCAGTCGATCCGGCTCATGGACGTAGACGGCACAAACGACCGTGCGGATATACGCATCCCGACGCTGCAGGATTACATAAAGCTCTGTCACAGATACGGCAAGGTGTCCGTGCTCGAACTGAAGACTCCGTTTGAAGCGGAGCACGTGCGCGAGATTGCCGATATCATCCGCGATATGGGACATCTCGATATGACTGTTTTCATATCGTTTCACCGCCAGGACCTCGTGTATCTGCGCGAATATCTCCCGGACCAGCCGGCGCAGTTTCTGACTGGCGCATGGAACGAAGACGTAAAGGCGTTCGTCGTTGAGTACGGTCTTGATATCGATATCTGCTATCCGCCGCTGACGAAACAGATCTTCGACGATATAAAGGCCGCGGGGAAGAAGATCAATATCTGGACGGTAGACGATAAAGATCTGGGTGAAAAATACGCCGAATGGGGCGCGGATTATCTGACGACGAATATTCTTGAATAAAGCATAAAGCGCGGGATAACGCAAGCCCGCGCTTTTTTATTTCGGATCGTCGGAGTCTATACGGGAATTCCCGTTGCGGGACGTTCGGTGCGCCTGACGGCGCTCCCCGGGGGAGTGCCCACCCCTCAGATCCCCCGTACCCCCCTTACCCCTCCCAACTCTGATGTGGCGCGCGGTATGGAGGGGGTGAGGACCCGCAAAAAAAGTCGGCATAAGCCGACTCCTTAATCAGTAAAGAAATAAGGGCGACGACTGTCGCCCTTGATTTATTACTGTTCTTTTTGTTCCTTCAATTCCGTTATCGTTGAAAGAATATTCTTTTCTTTGTACAGGAAGAACAGGAACGCGCCGGTCAGACACGCCGCCGTTGCGATGAACGCGACGGTGCGGTACTGTCCGCTCGTCACGACCTCTTCGCCGGATTCGGCGAGCTTTTTAGCGGTGACCGAGGTGTATATAAGCATTGAAAGCGCCTGGCCGAGCTTCATCGCAAACGTTCTCGCCGCGAAGAACATACCGGAACGGTCCTCGCCGGTCTTCAATGTGTTGAGCTCCGATACATCGGCGACGCACGCCTGCGGCAGTATGCCGAGTATCGCCATCGGTATACCGGCGAGCACGGCTACGATTATACCGAAAATATGCACCGTCCCGACCATCGCCGAGGTGGACAGCGCGGTTATCAGAAACACGCCCGCGTATGCAAAGAAGCCGGTTATGATAATATTCTTCTTTCCGAGCTTCGGCGCCAGGCGGTTGACGACAGGGTACAGACTGAGGCTTATGACCGTCATCAGTACCGTCAGCAGAAACGTTTTATCCGAGTCTATTCCCATGAGGTTCGTCTCAAAGTCCGCGAGACCAGTCTGGAACAACGTGACGGCGAGAAAGTATATTACGTCGCTGTATACGAATCTGCGGAACTGCGCGTCCTTGAACGTGGCGAGCAGGGAACGGAACGCCGGGGTCTTTACCGGCTTGCTGTCTATATATTCGCGTTCCTTTATCACGAACGCGGGGATCAGCATCGCGATCGCCGCGACCGCTGAGAGTATACCTATCGCAAGACGGATCGAATTCTCTTTACCGACGGCGTTTTCAAGCATACCGGCGAGGTTCGGCATGAACGTCGCTATGGAGAAGCCGGCGATGTAGGTGAACGATATGTACGTCGAAACGTTGATCCTGTTCTTCTGCGTGTCGCCGAGCTCCGCGATCAGCGCGTTATAAGGCGTGCAGTAAATCGTCATGAACAGGTAGAAAAGCATCAGAAGCGTGAAAATGATGATGTTGTTCGCCGTGGTAGACGACGTGGACGGGAGCACGAACACACCGACGGTGCAGAGCGCGAACGGGATCGCTACCGCTTTCATGAACGGGATGCGGCGGCCGCCCTTATAGTTGCTCCTGTCGGACCAGCTCGCGATGAGCGGGTCGGTGACCGCGTCGAATATACGTCCGACGGCGGTAATGATACCGAAAAGGGTTATGCTTGCGATTAAAGGATGCTGGGTAATGAGATTGCTGAAAATACCGTTCGTGCTTCCCGCCTCGGTGTTGCCGGTATACAGGTGCACGAGCCACGTCGAAATTATACCGGAGAGCAGACTCCAGCCGAATTGACCGACGGCGAATATCCACAGTATTTTGTTTGTGATCTTTTTCTTCATTTCGATGTCCTTTCACTTGGAGTTTTATATATTGTAACATAAAAAACAATAAACATCAACCCGTTTTGCAGATTTTGGATTATTTTTGTCTATGCAAAAGCCGTACCTGTTAAAAGGTACGGCCTGATAAGAATATTTTCAAAATGCCGTGTCCGCCGGTTTAAATTACTTCAATTATTATGCCTCCGCCTAAGAGACAGTCGTTTTCGTCGTAGAATACCGCCGACTGGCCCGGTGCCGCGAGTTTGACCGGAGCGTCAAACGTCACGCTTAACGTATCGGCGTCCGTCATTTCAAGCGTCGCCGTCTGTCCCGGATGACGGTAGCGTACTTTTACGTGACAGCGGAATTCATCATGGATCGCCGGTTCCTCCATGCCCGTGAAATTAAGATTTTTGCAGATCATACGGGAACACCCCTGATCGTCGGACGTGCTTAAAACTATCTCGTTTTTGTCCGCGTCTATCTTCTTGATGTAAGCGGGCTTTCCGAGCGCTATGCCCAGACCTTTGCGCTGTCCGACGGTATAGTGGATGATCCCCTTGTGTTTGCCTAAAATCCTGCCTTGTTCGTCGACAAAATTGCCTTGCGCCGGGACGCTGTCCGAATGCTTTTCAATGAAATCCGCATAATCACCGCTCGTTACAAAGCATATTTCCTGCGAGTCGGGCTTTGATGCGACGCCCAGGCCGATGTTTCCGGCTGTCTCTCTGACCTCTTTTTTTGAATATCCGCCGAGAGGCATCAGTGTTTTTGACAGCTGCTCCTGCGATAAGCGATAGAGCATATACGTTTGATCCTTTTCCGCATGCTCGGCTTTTTTTACAGTGTATCTGCCGTTGTCAAGCTTTATGACCGAAGCGTAATGGCCCGTTGCGACAAAGTCCGCTTCAAGCAGCTTTGCGTAGTATAAAAGTCTTTCCCACTTTATTTCACGGTTGCAGATAACGCAGGGATTCGGCGTCATACCGTTTATATAATCGTCGATGAACGGCTTGATCACTTTGCATTTAAAATCCGAAATGCAATTGAAAACATAGTATGGAATCCCTATGATTCGCGCCGTTTCTCTTGCGTCGTCTATTTCGCAGCAGCGGCTTTCCTCGCCGTCGTCGCTCTGCCACGTGCGAAGCGTCACACCGATAACGTCGTAACCCTGTTGTTTCAGCAAATATGCCGCGACCGCGCTGTCAACGCCTCCGGATAAACCGATTATTACTTTTGGTTTTGTCATATGTTTCCTTTCTGCCGGGATAATTCGTCGCTTAGGCGGCGAAAATCAAGTATCGATAACGCCTCGCCGCGTATTTTTTCGTCAAAGCCGCATTTTCTGACCGCGCTTAAAATATCTGACTTATCAAGGTTTTTGTCGGCGGACAGAGCGTTGACAAGGGTTTTTCTCCGCTGTAAAAACGCGTATTTTATTATCTCAAACATAAGCGTTTTGTTTTTCGGCTCGTATTCGGGCTTTTTGCGGAGTTTAAGCCGCAAAACCGCAGAATCCACTTTCGGCGCGGGATAAAAGCAACCGGCGGGCACGGAGAGGATCTTTTCGGCGTCGGCGTAGTATTCGACCGCGGGCGTGATCGAGCCGTAATCCGGCGTCCCGGGCTTTGCGGTCAGCCTGTCCGCGACCTCGCGCTGTATCATGACCGTGACGTTGTCGAACCGCGCCCCGGATTCGAGCAGGTGCATGATGATCGGCGACGTGATGTAATACGGCAGATTGGCGCATACGGTCACGTTCATGCCGGAAAAGTGCGTGTCTGTCAGCGCGTTAAGGTCGACTTTAAGTATATCTTCGTTTATCAGCGTGAAATTATCGTATTCCGCCGTTGTTCTGCCCAGTACCTCGATCATCTTCCGGTCGATCTCGACTGATACGACTTTTTTATATCTTTCGCATAAAGCGACGGTCAGCACGCCGATACCCGGTCCGATCTCGAGTATGCCGTCGTCCGCGGCGGCGCCGCAGTTGTCGGCTATCGCCGAAACGACGCGCTCGGATATGAGAAAGTTCTGCCCGTACCTTTTGTCGGGCGCGGCGCCGTACTCGCTCAGCAGGCCGCGAACAGTGTTAAGATCGGTAAGTTTCAAAAAAATCTCCTCCGGCGGGTGAAAAAAGATTTGAAAAACATCTTGACAATCCGGTAAATTAGTGGTATAATCAAACCCGCTTGATGATATTGTATCACAAATGCGGTCAAAAGTCAATATGCTAATGTGGCTCAGCTGGCAGAGCAGTTGATTCGTAATCAACAGGTCATGGGTTCGATTCCCATCATTAGCTCCAGGAAAAGCCTCGCGGAAGCGAGGCTTTTTCAATTAACTCTGATGAAAGAATGAAGACGCTCTCTGGGTTCGGTTTACTGGTGCGATATAAGCGGTAAAGAGGGGAATCGTTCTTGATTTTTGCAAAGCAATTTGCACAAATTTTTGAGTGCGTGCTTTGCAAAATCTTCGTGTCCCCCAACGCTGCGTTCGATTCCGGGTGCTATATAATCGGCAGAGAGGGGGAATCGTTCTTGATTTTTGCAAAGCAATTTGCACAACTTTGAAAGTGCGTGCTTTGCAAAAATCTTCGGTCACCGCTAAAAACAGTCCCCCGGACTGTTTTCTTCACGCTGCGTTCGATTCCCCTCCTTATAACATGGCAAAATACAAAAGACGCCGGATGGCGTCTT
>JAGDCE010000035.1 GCA_017958705.1 Clostridia bacterium | reverse complement strand
GATTTTCAATTTAGCTGTTTTGGCGATAGCCAAACAATTTAGCTGACGCGCTTTGCGCGGCAATTTAGCTCTGACAAACAACAAAGAACAGACTGAATAATTTCCAGCCTGTTCTTTTCAATAATTGCGCACTTACTCACCGCATTTACGCGTTGTTAATAACTTCCTTATCGGGCTTTCCCGCCGGGGAGGTGAGTTTTTTTCATTCATTGTTTCCCGTTACAAGGCAGACGGTATATTCTGCGAATCTTATCACCGCCATATCCTCGACCGAGGTGAACGGCACGGGGCTGTTTTTGTTTTCAAGCCGCGTCAGGTGTTTTTCCTTCGCGATCCTTACGCTCTGCGCCTTTCCGAGGCGCTTTTCGATATGATATGAGAGCGCGCGGACGAGTTTTTTGTCGTTTGCGTCCTCGTCGCCGAACCACTCGCGTAAAAGAGCCTCTGACGTCAGCTCCGAATCCTCGAGTTCATCCTCGCCGAAGCGGAAAAGCTCCCTGAATCCGTCGGCAAACGATGCGTTGTCGAACACGGCAACGTAAACGTACGACGGTCCCATCCATACCGAGACCGACGACGCCGCGTCAAAGAGCCCTCTCAGGTAGCTTGCGCAGTTTTTTGCATCCACGGCTTGCCTCCTCCTATGTCGACGACAGAAGCTCACCGAGATCGCGCTCCGCAAGCAGTTCTATCACGTAATCGGGTTTGTATTTTTTCACGAGAGAATAATCGACGTTGTAATGCCACACCGGTTGTGTGACGAACGTGCCGAAATGTTCCGCGATAAACGGGATCAGATTGAATCCGTAGGAATCGAAAAGCATGAGCGCCGTCGGACCGTCGGGGTCGCCGTGCTCGACCGACGTCTTCCCGGTAAAAAAGCTGTTGGCGAAACTCCAGAACCGCGCGGTCTTCTCCTTTGTTAGAAAATACGGGCAAAGAGGTTCGAAACGCGGCGAGACGAACGGCGCCGACTCATACATTTCACCGGTCCCGACGCCGGAATACACGTTCATATCGGTGTCGTCTATATCTATATACTTCACGTCAAAATCCGACAGCGGGCGCGCGGTCATTCCGAGCGACGTCATTATCTCGCCGTATCCGTAATACGCGCCGAGCTCCGTCCAATGACTGTCGAGCTTGTAATAAAGCTTGCCTTTTTCGAGGTTTTGCCGCATGGCGCCGCGCAGGTCTATCACTGTCACGCCCTCAACGGAGCCGAGCGCCGCTACGGCCTGATCGAAGCGCGCGTTCTTTTTTATAATACCTGCCTTCATATCGTCGGTGAGCTCCTCGGGATACACCGTCAGAGGATCGGGGACGATTATATAGACGACCTTAACGTCCTTCTCCGCTTTTTCGGCGGTCTTTCTGACTCTGTACGCGGCGGCTTTGGCGACAGTTTCTTCCTCATCGCCGTCGAAAGCGTTCTCGCCGGTCATATCCGGCAGAACTTTTTTCTCCACCACGCGCGAGCCGAGTGTCGCCGTGACGCCCGTGTCGCCTGCGTTTTTTTTGTATTTCAGCAGAGCCGACACTTCTTCGCTTCTGTTTTTGCCCTCCGCCGCGGCGGATATCGTGACGTTAACGGAGCGTGAATACGTAACAGGCACGGCGAAATACACGCCGTCCGAGCGCGCGGTGCATGAATAACCGTTCGCCGAAACGTACAGCTCGCAATCGTTCTCGCAGGTACCGTACACGATCGCCTCGCCCGGCGCGGTGACGACAGTGCCTTTGATTTCAGGCGCGTCGGTCCGCTCAGCCGGCGGCTCCGTCTGCCGGTCGGTCACGGTGCCGTCGGTCACGGTGCCGTCGGTCGTATCGGGCGTCTGCGTCGTTTCACCGGTCGCGGTCGTCTGTGTGCCGGTCTCCGTGACGGTATCCGCCGGCTCATACGTGTCCGCCGGCGTCGTGACGTCTGATCCCGATGCGCACGAGCAGAGCGTCAGCACCGCGGCGAGTACCGCGGCGAATATAGATTTTCTCATAACTGCACGAGTATCGGAAGCACCATCGGTTTGCGCTTCGTCTTCTGAGCGATGTAACGGCTTATCTCGTCCTTCATCCTTCCCTTTATATACGCGGTGTCGACGTCGCCGTCGGCAAAGCATTCCTCGATGACGCCCGCGGAAAGATCGCGCAGCTCGTCCATCATCTCCTCGGCCTCGCGCACGTAAACGAATCCGCGAGAGACGATCTCGGGACCGGATATGAGCAGTCCCGATTCGACCGAGACCGCCGCGACGACGATGATAATTCCGTCAAGCGACAGATGACGCCTGTCGCGCAGCACGATGCTTCCCACGTCGCCCACGCCGTAGCCGTCGACGAGCACCTTGCCGGACGGCACCGTGCCGTTGAAGCGCGCGCCCTCCGAGTCTATCTCAAGCACGCGTCCGACCTCGGACAGGAAGATGTGATCGGGCTTCTCTCCCAGGAAAAGCGCGAGGTTGCGGTGCGTCGCGAGATGCTTGTACTCGCCGTGTATCGGCATGAAGTATTCCGGCTTCGTCAGCGCGTGCATCGTTTTCAGCTCCTCCTGACAGGCGTGTCCGGAGACGTGCACGTCGGAGACGATCGCGTCGTATATCACGTTGACGCCGCGGCGGAAAAGCTCGTTTATTATGTTGTTGACGAGTTTTTCGTTGCCGGGTATGGCGTTGGCGGATATCACGACGACGTCGTTCGACGAAAGCTCTATCCTGCTGTGATCGGAGAACGCCATGCGGTAAAGCGACGACATCGGCTCGCCCTGGCTTCCGGTACAGACTATCGTGAGCTGTTCGGGCTCGTATTTCTTTATGTCGTTTATATCTATCAGCGTATCATCGGCGGCGTGCATGTATCCGAGCTGTGTCGCGACGGAAACGATGTTCTGCATGCTCCTGCCGTTGATCACGACTTTTCTTCCGTATTTTTCAGAGGTATTTATTATCTGCTGCACGCGGTGGACGTTCGAGGAGAACGTCGCGATCGAGATTCGTTTGCCGGCGTTTTTGAAGAATATCGAATCGAGCGACGCGCCGACCGTACGCTCCGACGGCGTGTAACCCGGGCGCTCCGCGTTCGTAGACTCGCACATCAGAAGCAGCACGCCCTCGTTGCCGAGCTCGCCGAGCCTCGGCAGATCTATCATCGGGCTGTCGACCGGCGTAAGATCTATCTTGAAGTCGCCGGAATGTACGATCATACCGAGCGGCGTGTCGATCGCGAGACATACCGCGTCGGGTATGGAGTGATTTACGTTTATGAATTCGACCTCGAAGCAGCCGAGCCTTATCTTCTGCCCGGCGTACACGACGTGCAGATCCGGCTCGATCTCGTAGGTATGCTCCTCGAGCTTGCCCTGCAGTATCCCTATCGTCAGCGGCGTGCCGTAGACGGGCGGACTGATCTGCTGCAGTACGTACGGCAGCGCGCCTATATGGTCCTCGTGTCCGTGCGTGAGCACGATCCCTTTTATCTTCTCCTCGTTTTCTTTCAGATACGTGACGTCCGGGATCACGAGATCGACGCCGAGCATATCGTCGTCCGGGAACCCGAGACCGCAGTCGACCACGATCATATCGTCTTCATATTCTATGACCGCGAGGTTTTTTCCTATTTCATACAGACCGCCGAGCATGACTACCCTGAGTTTGCCCGTCGCGGCCTCCGTTTTCTTTTTTCTTGGCATTGTGATTCCTTTCCGCGCCGTCTTCACACGGCGAAAATACCGCGATGTCATCGTGGCTTTACTCTGTTTTTTATGTGCAGCGACGGGCAAGCGCAGGCCCGTCCGCATTACGGCGCTGTTTATTTGACGACGCCTGACTTCCGAAATGACTGCGATATCATACCGTCATTGCGGCGCCGTTTTCATCCGGCGGTGACCGCCGGAGCTTTATCAGTATTCTTTGAGCTGGAAATAGCTCAGGCTGTCGAGCCACGTCTTGCCGTTTTCTCTTAACAGCCCCAGATCCGAAACGATGATCCCGTACGCTCCGGACGGCACGCCGGAGGCGTCTTCCGGCGGGAAAAACGTCGCGCAGGAGCTGATGACGTAAGGCTTGTCCCCGACCGTGCCGAGATATATCATCAGATGTCCGTCCATGGCAAGAAGCGTCCCTGCGGGCATCTTCTTTATGATATCGAGCTTCTTATCCGACGTCATGACCGAAAAGCCGCGCCCTCCGAGATCGTATATCTCCGCTATCGCGGCGCTGTTTCGCGGCAGCTCGATCCCGAAGCAGGCGTAGACCTGACGGACGATCCCGGAGCAGTCGTTGGATGAAAACGATCCGCCCCAGCCGTATATTTTGCCGAGGAACTTGAACGCCTGATCGAGCACAGCGCCGGAGGTCATCGGAAGGCTTCCGACGACTACGTCCTTTGATACCGGTATCAGTACGGTTTCCCAGTCGAGCGCACCGTTATCATCCCTGCACGGTATCATCGTCACGTAACAACCGTAGGTCTCACGGCCGTCGACGAGACCGTCGTATCCGCACAGCAGCTTTATTTTCGTCCCCATCGGGAGCACGAGACTCTCCGTTCTCGTTTCGTGAGCCGTCTCGTCAAGCGTGATCTCACACGCCGTCACCGTGAGATAGTCCCCGGGCCTGACGGCCTGCAGCCACTGATCGCGGTCCGCGCAGAACGCGAGACTGTCCTTTTTCACCCAGCCGCAGTACGATCCGTTTATGATGAAGCACCGTTCTTTGTCAAGGCTCTCGTGCAGCGCGACGACGCCGGTGAACGGCATAACCTCGGCGCTGATGAAATCATTGCAGTAGATCTCGTCCGCCGACTCCGAGGCGAAATCGTCCGTCGGAACGGCCATCGCAAGATCCCTTTTAACGCATACGCAATACCGTGGAGAGACGTTTTCCGGTATCAGCTCGAGCGCGCAGTTGCCTCTGATGCCGTCCCAGTAACCTTCTGCGGGCGTCTGCCCGTTCACATAGACCGTAACGGTCCCGTCAGAGCGCTCGTCGATATAATCCGGGTTTATCAGCGCCTTGACCGCGTGCGCCCCGATCTGCTCCGGCAGATCGTACATCCTTAATTTTACGGTTTTTCCGGCAGGTTCGTCGTAATAGGAGACGAACAGCGGGTTGTTATTCTGATAATACCGGATCTCGTCTTCCGAAAACAGCAGTTCACCGCTGACGGACGTTTTCCAGTAACCGGCGGAGAGCATTTCGGCGTCGGTCCCCGGGACCGTGCGGACCCACGGACGGGTGGGCTCGTTTTCTCGTTTTTCGTCCTGTGAGACGCGCTGCGCCAGAAGCGCGGCTCTCTGTTTTTCATACCGCTGCTGCTGAAAATATGCGCCGGACGCGAAAGCAACGGCAACCAGGATCACGGCGATACAGATATTAAGCAAGATCTTTTTCATTTTCATCATTCCTCATGGCCATGCCGCAGCTTAAGAAAAATATGTAAGGCGCCGCCATCGCGGTCGTGAATGCGAACGGACCCATTTCCGTTATGCTCGTCAGCAGTACTCCCGCGGCGGCCGACATCAGATACAGCACGCCGATATCCTGACTCGTATCAAAGAATTTCCGTATAGCCTTCCCGCCCCAGATACACAGCATGACGATCCAGGCGATAAGTCCGATCAGCCCGAACCGCCGGAAGACCTCGAGGAGCATAGTGTGCGCAAACGGCATTACGATATCGTGCCGTCCTTCGTACGCGCCGTAAAGGCGCTCGGAGCTTCTCATCGAGATGCCGAACAGCATGCGTCTGGGGTTTTTGAAGATCAGCTCGACGCTCCGCTTCCAGATCAGCTGTCTGTCGTTCAAAGTATCCACGTCCGTGATCTCGCGCTCGTATACAAGCGCGACGTTGTCAAGCGTCTGCTGATCGCCCGTAATCTTTGCCGCGGCCGTAACGCCCGCTCTGTATAACGGGGTCGGCACCATCAGAAGAAGGATCACGCACAACGCCGCAGCGACGCCCGCCGCCGCCGATTTAATGAAACCGGCGAGTTTTTTCGATCCTTTTTTGACAAAATACTTCCTCAGCGCCGCAAACGCAAAAGCCGCGACTGTCAGCGCCAACGCGTAATTCGCCGTGCGGCTGTTGTTCAGCCCCAGCAAAAACCACAGGACGACGCCGGCGACGCCGTAGAATATCTTTTCGATCCGGCTTCCCTTGATTATCCCGAAGATCGAGAACATCATGGCCGTCATGCAGTGGAATGCCATCGTGTTGGCGTTCGTCATGCCGCACAGCCTGCCTTCGCGGAAGCACCCGAAAAGTCTGTCGGCTTCCGGGACCGCGTCCTTCAGCGTCATGGTCGCATGCGCGGCGATGCTTACGCCGTAAACGCATATGACCGAAACGTTGGTGAATGAAAACGCTCTTATCAGATCATACGGCCGCTCCACCTGCCGGACGGCGAAATATCCGAAGAACAACGTCAGCCAGACGTAGTAGAACCGGATCGCGAACAGGCTTTTCGAAAAGCCGTAAAACGCCCACGTTGTAATAAAAACGTATAGGAAGAACAAGAACACGATCCATGTATCCGCTTTTTTATAAAGTCTGCCCGAGATTATGTAATACAGGATAAGCGCCGCTGACACAAGCCCGAAGAACACGTACGTGATCCGGTCGACGCTTTTCAGTATATTTCCGTTCGTGAACAGCGTTTCGAGCGCGGAAAACACCCCGGCCATGCCGGCGAATACTATGCTGATCTTTTCGATTATCCTCTTCTTCATAAATCAGCGAAACAGCTTCAATTTTTCAAATCCGGCTCCGCCGCTGCGGAATAACACTGTTTTCGCATTTTATATTATATCATAATTTTTTATTTATGTCAACTCTTTTCATTTAAACTTTCTGCCAACAGGCGGCCGTCGGGCGGACCCGCGGCAAAGACCCTGAAAAGATCTTTGCCGCAAAGCCGGATATTACAGTCCGAGCCGCATCATGACCTCTGTCACCGCGTCCTCCGCGGCCTCCTCGCTGTCGGCGCTTATAACGAGCTTGACCGCGTCGGAATCGTCCGCCATGATAACGCCCTCGGCGCCGCGCTCGACGACGCGCACGCCGTCGCAGGCGTCCGTCTGATACGGCATATACGATTCATACAGCCGCCTCATACACGCCGCCTTCCGTTTTTCCGGCACCTTTATGCTCTTGCGGCTTATCACCGACGTGACGTATTTCTCCGCCGCCTCGGCAAGCGTCAGACGCTGTTTGCGGAGCAGTCCCGCAAGCTTCACGGCGCAGAAAAGCGGATCGGTCGTGAACGGGCAGGCGAGCCGCGCGCGCCTGTTTTCGGCGTCGGCGCCGCGGTCGAGCGACGGCCTGCTCTGATATCTCAGCACCCTGATGCCGCGCGCCTCCGCGGCCGCGGCGTAGATCTTCGGCAGAAAATACGGCAGCGACACGACCGGACACTCGGACGGCGAAATCAACCCGAGGACGATCAGCAGACATTCGTCGAACGTGCACGAAGCGCAGCCCGACGACAAAAGCGCCGCTCCCTCGCTGCAGTTGATTATGAAATCGCCGTCCTTCGCCTCCTCCGCCGGTATGATCCCGGCTCCGGCTCTTTTAAGCGCGTCGCAGACGTCGCCGTCGCCCTCGCAGCCGATGAGCACCGCTGTCACGCCGTGAAGATCCTGCGAAACGGACAGCGCGTTGCAGTACAGAAGCGTCAGACCGCTTACCGTCACGAGTTTGCCGTCGGTCCTGCCGTTCTGTTCTTTAAGTGAAGCGGCGAGCAGTTTTTTCTCCCGCGCGACTGACGGAACGTCGCCCGAAACGTCGAACATGCGGACGCACGTTCCGTCGCCGTCAGGCGACAGATAAAACGTCAGAGCACAGCCGTAGAACGCGCCGGCGAGTCCCGCCGCGCTCTCGATCACCGGTCCGAATTCAAAGACCGTACCGCCCCTGTCACGGCAGGCGCGCGCGAAAAGCTCCGCTTCGTTTTTCCGTTTGCCGCGTACGTCGCAGCATACGCCGACGATTCCTTCCGCGCCCGCCGCCGCGGCTCCCGCGAGACGGCAGAGCCGGGTCTGTGCTTCACTGAACGGGACGCTCATACGTCCGTTCTCAAATCCGATCCCGCAGTTCGTCATCTTATCACCCCTGTTTTTCGTCACCGTTTTTCCCGTGCCTATCACCGTGCCGGCGCCGAGCCTGACGCCGTCGTTTATCACGGCACCCTCTCCGATAACACAGCCGTCGCGGAGCACGCATCCGTCGCCTACGACGACGTTTCTCGCGAGGATACTGCCCGTTACGGAGCAGTTGTCGGCGATGCGTACGCCGTCGAACGCGACAGAGTTTATGAACGCGGAGTTTTCTCCCATTGTAAAGCCGTCGCCGCAGACGGAGCCCTCCGTGACGCCGTGTTTTATCGCGGAAAGTTCGCGGTTGGCGGCGAGATATTCGGAAAACGAGCCGATGTCGCGCCAGTACCCCTCCGCCTCGTAGCCGATCACCGGCTCTCCCGCGGCGAGCATCGCCGGGAACACGTCCGCAGAAAAATCGCAGGCGCCGTCTCCGATATATCCGAGAGCCCGGCGGCCGAGAAAATATATCCCGGTGTTTACTTTGTCGGATCTGACGCTCTGCCACGCCGGTTTTTCGCAGAACGATACGACGGCGCCGGTGCCGTCGCAGGCAACACAGCCGTATTCGCAAGGCTGTGTGACGGTGTGCAGCACGACCGTCGCCGCCGCGAATCGTCTTTTATGTTCCGCAAGCGCCGCGGACAGATCGAGCCCGCAGACGGCGTCTCCCGAGATAACGAGAAAATCGTCTTTCAAAAGATGCGCGACGGCTTTCACGGCGCCCGCCGTGCCGAGCGGCTCGTCCTCGGTGACGTAACAGAGATCGACGCCGCAGCAGCTGTTTCCGAGCGCTCTGATCTTCTCGGGCAGATACCGCAGCGTGACGATCGCGGAATCGAAGCCGCTTTTGAGAAGCTGCTGCAGCAGAAGACAGAGGTTCGGTTCTCCTCCCACCGGGAGCATCGGTTTAGGGACGGTGTCGGTGAGCGGTCTCATTCGCTCTCCGAGCCCTCCCGCGAGTATGACAGCAGAATATTTCATTATGTTCTCCGTAGATCTTCATCGCGCCGGCCGGGCGTCTGTCTTATTGTTCCCGCGTGCCGGCGGTAATATTCACGGCGCGGGATTCATATACTTCATCAAGCAAAGAAAAAGAGGTCCCGGACGTGATAAACGTTAAAAACGACGTCATGCCCGTATGCGCGGCGTTTCCGTATCTGCCGGAAAACGTGTTCCGCATCATCGGGCTGTTCTGTATGAAAGAACCCGCCGCGGCCGCCGGCGCGACGGAGATAAGACTCCGGCGCGGCGGCGCACTGTCAGTTTCAGTCGACGGGAAAAACGTCACGTTCGACGCGGCGGGCAACGTCTCGGGCAGACCTTACATCTGCACCGACGAGGATATCGACCGCTGTGCGGATCTGCTCTGCGGCGGCTCGTACCACTCCCACGAAAAGGAGCTGTCGCTCGGCTATATTTCGTGCGGCACCGTGCGCACGGGCGTATCGACTTACGGCACGTACGGAGGCGCGGTCTGGGGCGTAGACGGCATCTGCATCAGGATCCCGCGCGACGTCGAAGGATGCAGCCTGCCGCTGTTTGAATCCGTCGGGGTGCGTTCGATGCTGATCTGCTCACCGCCCGGCGTCGGAAAAACTACGCTTCTGCGCGACGCGGCGTATCAGCTCTCCGACAGATACGGTCTGCGCACGGTGGTGTGCGACCCGAAATACGAACTGCTCCCGCGCAGGCGCCCGCGCCTCGCCGATTACATCTGCGGAAAAGACAAGGCCGACGCGATCGAATGCGCGGTGCGGTATTTGTCGGCGCAGGTGATACTGTGCGACGAGCTCGGCGGCGAAGGCGAGGTCCGCGCCGTGCTATCCGCTCAGAGCGGCGGCGTGGTGCTCATCGCGACGGCTCACGCGGACGGCATGAACTCGCTTCTGTCACGCCCGAACCTCAGGACGGTATACGAGTCGAACGTATTCGAAAAATACGTTTTCATAAAGCGGTGCGGCGCCGGATTCGTGTTCGACGCCTGCGGCGGCGCATGAAGGCGGCGGGCGCCGTCACGGTGGCGCTCTGCTCGGTACTCGCCGGAGTTTATCTGTCGTGGCGCGAGCGTCAGGCGCTGTTCGTCTGCTCTCAGATCTGCCTGATCATGAAATACGTGCGCGAGCGGATCTGCACGGATCTGTCGCCGACCGACGTCGTGATGCGCTCGATCCCGTCTCAGCTCGAGCTGAAGGACGCCTGCCGCGTCGGGTTGTACGAGGCGCTGTCGGAGCAGATCCGGTGTCTGTCCGGCGGGGAGCGCGCGGCGTTTTCCTCGTTCTGCTCCGCGATCGGACACGGGAGCGCCGCGACTCAGGTGGGCGTTTTCGACGCCGCGATCAGCCGTTATGAGGCGTTTTTGCAGAAAAGGAGCGGATCCGGCGCGGCGAACTCAAGGATATACGTCGCAGTCTCCGTGTTCATCGGAGCGTGCGCGGTGATAATCTTCATTTAAGGGGCGGTCTTTTGGAAACTGAACTTATCTTCAAGGTCGCGGGGATCGGGATCCTCGTCGCCGTGGCATACGTCGTGCTGTCGAAGAGCGGCAGGGACGAGATGGCGATGCTTCTCTCGCTCTGCGGGATCGTGATGATACTGCTGATGATCGTCGGCAGGGTGTCCGAGCTGTTCTCGTATATCCGCGCTTCGTTCGGGCTGTGAGCTCCGTCGTTCCGGTCTGCGC
This sequence comes from Clostridia bacterium, assembly GCA_017958705.1. Lineage (GTDB taxonomy): Bacteria > Bacillota > Clostridia > Oscillospirales > CAG-272 > UBA1248. The sequence continues at coordinate 950 of JAGDCE010000035.1, read as the reverse complement.
CGCGGCGGCGCTGCTCGCGCTTCTGATCTCGTCGGTGAGGCGAACCGAGCCCGGCGTCGGCGGCGCGATGTCGGCGGCGGTGACGGTCTGGCTGTCTTTTCTGATCGCCGCCGGAGCGGTGTATATGTACGGCGAATTCAGCGGACTGTCCGACAACGGCTTTTCGGAATACGCGCCGTACGTGCTGAAGTGCGCCGGCATCGGCTTTTTCTGCCAGACCGCGGCGGAGATCTGCGTCGATTCGGGCGAGCGCGCCGTCGGCTCGAAGATCATGACCGCGGGGAAGCTCGGGATGCTCGCCGTCTGTCTGCCGCTCGTCAAAGAGCTTTTGCAGACGGCTCTCGGATATATAAACGGACGGGTGTGAAAATGCAGGATCTGCAGGGATATATAATCGAAAACTATTTCGCGGACGTACCGCTGTACGACGGCGGCTCCGTCGCCGCCGCGGTCATGCCGCAGATAAAACAGAGTGTGATCCCGCTGATCGGCACGCTCGCGACGCTTCTGTGCCTGATAATCGGCGCGGCGGTCATAAGATCGGCCGCCGCGGCGCTTTACGGCGACGACACGATGAGCGATATCTGCGTCTGCATCGCCTGCTCTCTGTCCGTATACGGGATAATAAAGACCGCTTATACGGCGGTGAGGGATTCGTTTCTCGGCGTCTCCGCCTTGATGGACGCGATGACCGGCGCGATGTGCGTAAGCTACGGCCTGACCGGCAACGTAGTCGGTGGAAGCTCAGCCGTTTCGGTGATATGGCTTTCGCTGCAGATACTGCGGATCGTCTGTACGTCCGTGCTGCTCCCGCTGACGCTCGTTTGCTTCGGCGTCAGTCTGCTCGGCTGTTTCGGCTTCGACGCGGGTCTGTCGCGCGTGTGCCGCACGGTGAAGCGCGCAGCGGTGATACTCTGTACGGCGCTTGCGGCCGCCGTCTGCGCGGTGCT
>JAGDCE010000336.1 GCA_017958705.1 Clostridia bacterium | reverse complement strand
TCACACGGCAGTCGGCGCCGTCGACCTGCGCAGAAAGCGCCGGACGGTATATGAATCCGCCGAGCTCGTAGTCCGCCGCGGCGGGTACGTTGAACGATTTCGGCACGAATGACGGCACGGTCACGGGGGTGAGCCGAGGCTTGTCGTCGACCTTTATGCCGTTTGCCGTGACGGCGGCGTTCTCGGGCGCCTGCAGTTTGTACGTCGACAGCGGTATCGACAGATCGACTTTGCCGGCGGAGTACGTCCTGTGCCCTTTTTCGTCGCGCTGCTCCGTCAGCGTCAGCGTCCCGGTGACGTCTCCGCGGGTGACGGAGAACGTCAGATCCCCGGTGCGCGACAGAACGTAGCCGCCTTCGAGCGAGTCGAGGTATTTATACACGTTCTCCTTCAGTTCGTATTTGCCGACGGGGCAGTTTATGATATCGGAAAACGCCGAGGCGCCTTTTGACGCCAGCTCCGCGGCGAACCTCTCCGCCGTCTGAGCGGCGGTCACGCCGAGCGACAGTTCGGCTATGCCGTATCCGGCGTCCGACGCGGTCTTTACCGCGTCAAGGACGGCGGCGCGCCGGGAAAGCAGTCCCGCGGCCTCGCGTTCCGCCGAATCGCGTTCCTCAAACATGCGCTTCGCCTCGTTTTCTTCGCGTTCCTTCTCGCGCGCCGCCGCCTCTGCGGACTGCGCTGCGCGCTCCGCGGACGCCGTCTCTTCGTAGCCGCGCAGATAACCGCGGAGGAATATGAAGAAAACGCCGCTCAGAAGCACGATCGCGGTGACCGTGAAGATATAGACCTTCCAGAAAGCCGGTATCTTTTTCTTGCTCTTTTTCATCTCACGAGAAAACAGGTGGGAAGCCCGCGGAAGAACAGTCCCTTGTTCACGAGCGAGCCTTTGTAAACGAGTCCGGTGGAGTTGCCGCCGTCTAGGTTGGCGGCGTTGACCGCGCCGAATTCGAGCATTATGTCTATCAGATCGGCGTACGTAGCTCCGAGAGAGTCGGGGCGGCGTCCGTCTATCGCGAGCAGCAGTACCGCGCCGTCCGCGCGCTGACCTATCGCCGAGCGCGGGTTCAGACCGCTTCCGGCGCCCTTGACGGTCGACGCCTTGCCGTTCATCACGAGCACGGGGCCGAACGCTATCGCGTCGCGGATGCCGGCGTCGAGCGCCTGCTGGCCGGTCATCGTGCCGACGATGAACACGTTGTCACGGTTGAAGCCGATGACCTCGTACGACGTGCTTTTATTGCCCCATACGAGTTTGCCCTCGGTGATCACGAGACCTATCGGGATGCCGCCGTCGCCGGTGCCGTTCCTGTCCTCGAAGCCGCCGCCGTTGAGCGCCGCGGTCGCACCGTAAGACTTCGTGATCTGATATATCGTCCTGCCGGGATCGCCTTTTGAATAATCGCCGCTCACGCCGACGAAAAGACGCGATGGATCGTAGACGATCATCATCTTGCCGTAGAACGTCGGGCCGGATACGTCGTGTATCTCGAGCCCGTCGCCGTAGACGACGTTGTCGTCCTCGGGCGGCTTTTCTGTCGTAACCGGACGCGTCACCGTCTCGTACGGCTCGGTGTCGGGCGGAGTCGTCTCGGGCGCCGTCAGCGCGTCGGTGTCTCCGATCACGACCTCACCCGGGAAGATAACGTCCTCGTCCGTCGTCTGCTGCGTGACGGGCTTTATGTTTATCAGGTCGGGGTTCGAGACGCCGGTGTCGGCTATGACGGCGTTTTCCGCGAGTATCGAGTCTATCGCCTCGGGTGTGAAGTACCAGGTGGCGAGGAATTTCGCCGCCGAGGTCTCGAGCATCGATACGACGAACAGGTCGCGCGCCGTCCGCGACGGACCGTAGTTTATGACCGCGACGCCGGACAGGATGAACCCGACAATGAGAACGAGCGCAGTCAAAACACTCACGGTGATCCTGAAGATCACCGCGCCGGTCTTTTTTCCGCGCCCGTTTTTCTTTTTCATGTCTTTATTTCTTAAGTGCGATCGCCGCTCTGCATTTTTCCGCGATGTGAGCGGGGGTGAGTCCGTAGTATTCGAGCAGGGGAGCGACCTTGCCGGATCTGCCGAACACGTCTTCAGTACCTACGCGAAGGACCGGCACGGGAGTCTTCCCGCAGACCGCCTCGCATACGGCGGAGCCGAGTCCGCCGATTATATTGTGTTCCTCCGCCGTGACGATCGCGCCGGTCTTTGCCGCGTAGGCGCAGACAAGCTCTTCGTCGAGCGGTTTTATCGTGTGGATGTTGAGGACCGCGGCGTCGATGCCGTCGGCCTTAAGCAGTTCGCGCGCTTCAAGCGCAAGCGCTACCATGTAGCCGTTCGCCGCGATCGTTACGTCGGAGCCGTCCGCCATGACGACGCCTTTGCCGATCCTGAATTCATAAGTTTCCCGGTCGAACAGTATCGGCGTCGCCGCGCGTCCGAAACGCAGATACACGGGGCCGACGTAATTTATCGCCGCCTCGACCGCCGCTCTGCTCTCCGTCGCGTCGGCGGGGCAGATTACGGTCATGCCCGGGATCGTGCGCATCACCGAGAAATCCTCGAGACACTGATGCGTCGCGCCGTCCTCGCCGACGGTGATGCCGCCGTGAGTCGCGCCGAGTTTGACGTTAAGATGCGGGTATCCTATGGAGTTCCTGATCTGCTCGAACGCGCGTCCGGCGAGGAACATCGCGAACGACGAGGCGAACGGGATCAGACCGGTCGTCGAAAGACCGGCCGCCGCGGACACCATGTTGCCCTCGGCTATGCCGCAGTCGAAATGTCTGTCGGGGAACGCTTTTTTGAACGTCGACGTCTTCGTGGCGCCGGCGAGGTCCGCGTCCAGGACCACAAGTTTATCGTATTTGGCGCCGAACTCGGCCAGAGCCTCGCCGTACGCTTCTCTCGTTGCTTTCTTTTCGCTCATTGCCGTATCTCCTTACTCATCGATTGATGCGAGCGCAGCGTTAAGCTCCGCCATCGCCTGCGCGTACTGCTCGGCGTTGGGCGCCGCGCCGTGCCAGCTGACCTGGTTTTCCATGAACGAAACGCCCTTGCCCTTCGTCGTCTTCATGATTATGACGGACGGCTTGCCCTTGGTCGCCTGTGCGGACTTCACGGCTTTTTCTATCTGATCGAAATCGTGACCGTCGATCACCTGGACGTGCCAGCCGAACGCGGCGAATTTCTCGTCTATCGGAGTGGAGTTCATGACGTCCACTATCCTGCCGTCGATCTGCAGACCGTTCCAGTCGACGAACACGCAGAGGTTGTCGAGCTTGTAGTGAGCGGAGAACATCGAGGCCTCCCAGATCTGACCCTCGGCGAGCTCGCCGTCGCCGCATACGACGTACACCCTGAAATCCTTGCCCTGATGCTTCGCGCCGAGCGCCATGCCGGCGGCGGCGGACAGACCGAGACCGAGGGAGCCGGACGTCATATCGCAGCCCGGCGTGTGCTTCATGTCGGGGTGACCCTGCAGATAGCTGTCTATATGGCGGAACGTCTTAAGATCCTCTTTCGGGATGAAGCCGGATTCCGCGAGTATCGCGTACAGCGCCGGCGCCGTGTGGCCCTTCGACAGGACGAAACGGTCGCGGTCGGGATCGTCCGGATTCTTCGGGTCGACCCTCAGTACGTATTTGTAAAGATAAGCCAGCACGTCCGCTATGGAGAGGGATCCGCCCGGATGACCGGAACTCGCGGAATACACCTCCGTCACTATGTCCATACGGACGTTGGCGGCAAGTCTCATAAGAGCCTTTTTCTTCATCGTATTCATAGTACGAAACTCCTTAGTGTAAGTTGTATTGTTATTATACACGCTTTTTTATTGAAAATCAATAAAAATCGCGCGCTGTTTGTGTCGAATGTGTAAATTATTCGCCGAGCCTGATCAGAAGCACGGAGATATCCGCGGGCGATACTCCGGATATGCGCGACGCCTGCCCGATGTTTTCCGGGCGGATCGCGTCGAGCTTCGCGCGCGCCTCGAGCCGCAGACCCTCGATCTTTCCGTAGTCTATGTCTTTCGGGATCAGTTTGTCCTCGAGCCGTTTGCTGCGCTCCGCGGCGGCGAGCTGTTTTCTGATATATCCGTCGTATTTGATCCGGATCTGCGCCTCGGACAGTATCGCTTTTTCCTCTGTGCGCCCGGGGTCGAACGGAGTCAGCAGGTCGTAATCCACCTGCGGACGGCGGAGCAGCTCAGACAGCCTTATGCCCTCTGTCAGAGGCGCGGTGCCGGCGGCTTCGAGCAGCACGTTCAGCTCATCGGACGCTTTGACCGTCGTCTTTTCCGCGCGCTCGATCTCGGCTTCTATCCTGCGCTGTTTTATCTGAAACTTTTCCCAGCGCAGATCGTCTATCAGACCGACTCGGCGTCCGAGCGGCGTCAGCCGCGCGTCGGCGTTGTCCTGACGCAGAAGCAGTCTGTATTCGCTGCGCGAAGTCATCACGCGGTACGGCTCGTTCGTGCCCTTGGTCACGAGATCGTCTATCAGAAAACCGATATAACCGTCGGAGCGTGACAGCGTCAGCGGCTCTTTGCCAAGCAGATACTGCGACGCGTTTATGCCCGCTATCAAGCCCTGCGCGGCGGCCTCCTCGTACCCCGATGTACCGTTGAACTGACCGGCGCCGTAAAGACCTTTTATATCCTTGAAGCCGAGCGTGTGATCGAGCTGTGTGGGATCTATGCAGTCGTACTCTATGGCGTAGGCGTGACGCATTATGACCGCGTGCTCAAAGCCCGGCAGCGTGCGGAGCATCCGCTCCTGAACGTCGGCGGGAAGGGAAGAGGAAAAGCCCTGTAAATAAAGCTCCTCCGTATCCTCTCCGAGCGGCTCGACGAAAAGCTGATGGCGCTCCTTGTCGGCGAAGCGCACGACCTTGTCTTCGATGCTCGGGCAGTATCTCGGTCCGACGCCCTCTATCACGCCGCTGTAAAGCGGCGATCTGTGAAGGTTTTCTCTTATTATCCTGTGCGTTTCCGCGTTCGTGTAAACGATGTAGCACGGCACGTCGGGCCGCGAGGAGAGCTCCTCCGGCGTCGTCAGCGCCGAGAACGGCACGTCGCAGTCGCCGCGCTGCTCTTCGAGCACCGACAGATCGACGCTCGACCGCAGGATACGCGGCGGCGTCCCGGTCTTGAACCGCATGAACCGTATACCGAGCTTTTTCAGGCTTCCGGTCAGGCTGTTCGCGGGCAGGAGCCCGTCGGGGCCGGACGGATAAGCGCTCTCGCCGACCACTACGCGGCCGTTCAGATACGTGCCCGAGCAGATCACCGCCGCGCGGCAGCGAAACTCCGCTCCGAGCGACGTCACGACGCCTGTGACGGCGCCGTCGTCGACGAGCACGTCCGTCACCTCCGCCTGATACAGCCGCAGACCGGGTTGTGATTCGAGCACTTGTTTCATCAGCGCGTGGTATTTGCGGCGGTCCGCCTGCACGCGCTTCGAATGCACCGCCGGGCCTTTGCCGGAATTGAGCATCCTGTTCTGAAGCGTCACAAGGTCAGCCGAGCGCCCCATCTGACCGCCGAGCGCGTCTATCTCGAACACGAGATGACCTTTGCCGGTGCCGCCGATCGACGGATTGCACGGCATGTTGGCGACGGCGTCGAGGTTCATCGTGAAAAGAATCACGGACAGCCCGAGCCGCGCCGCGGCAAGCGCCGCCTCGATCCCCGCGTGCCCCGCGCCGATCACGGCGACGTCGCACGATCCGAGGGGGAAGCGGGTCACGTCTTCGTTTTTCATTCCGCGGGCTCCGCCTCATCGGCCGCAGGCTTCGGCCTCGCCTCATCCTCGGCTTTTATCTGTTTGAGCACCGCGTCGACGTGGCTGCCGTATTCGGCGGAGGTGTCCGCGACGAAAGTCAGCTCCGGCGTCACGCGCAGGTTGAGACCGGCGGCGAGCTCGCGGCGTATGAAGCCGTGCGCGGAGATCAGACCTTTCTTTATCTCGGCGCGTATCAGCGCCGCTTTCGTCTCGTCCGCGGGGTCGAGGAACGAATAATATATCTTTGCATACTTGAAATCCGGCGAGATGTCGCACCCGGTCACCACGGTCATATACGAAGTGACGCGCGGGTCTTTCACCTGGCGGAGGATCCTCGTCATTTCGCGCACGATCTCGTCGTTTATGCGCTGTAATCTGTATTTTGCCATAAAACTCCTGATTTTAATATTATAATCCAAGATATTATATCACAAACATTTATGAATGTCAAGAAATTTTTTCACACCGGCCGCGGGGCGAAAAAAACGGGAGAATGATGAGTGCCTTCGGCACGTTGGCGGAACTCATCTCATCATTGTGGCCGAAGGACGCATCATCAATTTTGCCGCAAGGCAAAATCATCATTATGACGGCCGGTCCGGGAAAAAAAAACCGGCTGAACAAAGACCGTTTTTCTTCATTCAGCCGGTATTTCAATAACCGTCAATAGCGGTTTACGGCGCTTTGACGATCTTTTCTCCGTCGAAGGCGAAGACGCCGAAGCCGTAGCCGGT
>JAGDCE010000335.1 GCA_017958705.1 Clostridia bacterium | reverse complement strand
TTTTATTTTGCGGATAATTCGGTTTCAGGGGCGATCAGATACCGTAAAACGTCTGCGCCGCCGCGGTTTTTTATAATCGCCTGTATATAAGACAGTCTCCGAAGAGGCAGGAAATGACTCAAAAGCAGAAATACCGATTCCCGTTATCGCCGGCGCGGCATCCGCTGTGATCATTACGGTATCTGCGATCCGGAAGAAAAAGCGTTAAATCACGGTAAAAAGGGAGGCGCATGCGATCTTTTTTAATTCCCGCGCCGTATATGCGCGCATTTTGCTCGGTATTCGCGGCAATTAACAATAAAATTACATCTTCATATAAAAAACGATAAAAAATTTTGTTATACTTTTGAGGTTGAATTTTTATTAAGAGGTTACCGGTCTTGAAAAGAGAAGATTTAAGAAACGTAGCTATAATCGCGCACGTCGACCACGGCAAGACGACGCTTGTCGACGAGATGCTGAAACAGGGCGGCATCTTCCGCGAAAATCAGATAACGACGGAGCGCGTAATGGACTCCGGCGCTCTCGAGCGCGAGCGCGGAATTACGATCCTTGCGAAAAACACGTCCGTACATTACAACGGCATCAAGATCAACATAATCGACACTCCCGGGCACGCCGATTTCGGCGGCGAGGTGGAGCGCATACTGAAAATGGTGAACGGCGTCGTTCTGCTCGTCGACGCGGCCGAGGGTCCGATGCCGCAGACGCGCTTCGTGCTCTCCAAGGCGCTCGAGATGAACCACCGCGTCATCATAGTCATAAACAAGGTCGACAGACCCGACGCGCGTCCTCACGAGGTCGTCGACGAGGTTCTCGAGCTGTTCCTCGACCTTGACGCGACGGACGAGCAGTTCGACTCCCCCGTCGTCTTCTGCAACGGCAGAGCGGGCACCGCTTCTCTTTCGCCCGATCATCAGGAGACGAACCTCAAGGTCCTGTTTGAAGCTATAATCAACCATATCCCCTGCCCCGAGGGCGACGAGACCGCTCCGCTGCAGCTGCTCGTATCCTCTATAGACTACAACGATTACGTCGGCAGGATCGGCATAGGCAGAGTCGAACGCGGCGTCATAAAAGCCGGTCAGGATATGGTGATGTGCAACTATCACAACCCCGGAGTTATACGCCGCGGCAAGATCGTGAAGCTGATGCAGATAGACGGTCTGAAGCGCGTCGACACAGATCAGGCGACCGTCGGCGACATCGTCTGCTTCTCCGGCGCCGAGGACATCGAGATCGGCGACACGGTGACTGCGGCCGACACGCCGGAGCCGCTTGAATTCGTCAAGGTCTCCGAGCCGACGATGGAGATGACTTTCTCCGTGAACGACAGCCCGTTCGCCGGCCGCGAGGGCAAATACGTTACGAGCCGTCAGCTGCGCGAGCGCCTTTACAAAGAGCTTCTGCGCGACGTTTCACTGCGCGTTCAGGACGGTGAGACGACCGACCAGTTCAAGGTCATGGGACGCGGTGAGATGCATCTGTCCATACTTATCGAGACGATGCGCCGCGAGGGCTATGAGCTCTGCTGCTCCACCCCGCGCGTACTTTACAAAACGATCGAAGGCAAAACGTGCGAGCCGATGGAGCTCGTGACGATCGACGTGCCGAACGAATACGTCGGCGCGGTGATGCAGAAGCTCGGCGCAAGAAAAGGCGAGCTGCTCACGATGGATCCGCTCGGCGACACGCGCACGAAGGTCGAATACAACATACCGGCGAGATGCCTTATCGGCTACCGTTCCGAGCTTATGACGGATTCGCACGGCGAAGGCATAATCAACTCCGTTTTCAACGGCTACGAGCCGTTCAAGGGCGAGATCACGCGCCGCTTTACCGGTTCGCTCATAGCGAGCGAGGACGGCGAGGCGACGTCGTACGGTCTGTTCAACGCGCAGGACAGAGGCACGATGTTCATCGGCGTGCAGACGCCGGTATATGAAGGCATGATCGTCGGCGAATGCCCGAAGATGGTCGACATCGCCGTCAACGTCTGCAAAAAGAAGCATCTCACGGCGATCCGCTCCACCGGCGCAGACGAGGCGCTGCGCCTCGTTCCTCCGAAGGTATTCAGCCTCGAGGAGGCGTTAGAAGTCATAGCCGACGACGAGCTTATGGAGGTCACGCCGAAATCTCTGCGTCTGCGATAGAAGATCCTTTC
>JAGDCE010000334.1 GCA_017958705.1 Clostridia bacterium | reverse complement strand
GCATTTGTATTCCTTGCCGTCGACCGTGTAAAACGCCTCTTTGAGTTTACTTTCGGCCTGTTCGTTCACCGCCCATCCGAGCAGATACAGATGATCTCCCTCGTTTATGGTAACGTACGAGGCCATGACGTTGTTGCCGTTCACTTTTTTGTCGTTCAACAGCAGCCGGTCGTAGCTTGTATCAGCCGCCGCGGAAACGCAGAGCGCCGCGGTGAAAAGCACACAGAGTAACAGCGATATTATCTTTTTCATTTTGTATCCTGCCTCTTTCTGAACGGGCTGTCCTCGTCCTCGCAGTATTCGAGTATGTCGCCGGGCTGACACTGCAGCTCCCTGCAGATCGCCTCGAGCGTCGAGAAGCGGATCGCCCTCGCCTTGTTCGTTTTCAGTATTGAAAGATTTGCCTGCGTTATGCCTATCCTCTGAGCGAGCTCGCCGGACGACATCTTTCTTTTGGCGAGCATAACGTCAACGTTTACGATAATCATTTGGGCACCTCATATAGTGAGATCGTTTTCTTCTTTGATCTTCGTCGCCTCTTTGAGAAGGTTCCTGACGAGACGGACGATCAGCCCGATGAAGCCCGCGGCGAAAGAAACGAAAAACGAAAACGGGATGAAAAATCCCAGAACGAAGAAAAACACGCATACGGCGAAACAGCAAAGGCTTATCAGCCCCGTGTATCTGACGTTTTCGCTGACGAATACGACGCTTTTCCTGACATTGAACAGGATGCGCAGCAAAAGATACGAGATCACGCCGGCCGAGACCGCGCTGCCGTACATGCAGATATATAAAGCTATGCGTATACCGCCGGCATCCTGAGTGTCGCGCAGATAATAATTGATTATCGCCGGCAGGAATATGCACGCCGCTGCCGTCACGGCGGCGAAGATGAACGTCGCTATTATGGAAACGGTCGTGGATTTGTACTTATACATTTCGCACCTCACTTTTCCGCGTATTCGCGGAGCTTTGCGGACTGCAGATCTTCTATGTACGCCTCGGTCGTCGCGCTGTTGGCGGCGATGACGTCGAGTATCGCTTTTATCGTCGTGTCGAGGCGGCTGCCCTCGCGGAAATCGGTCGGCGCTATGTGTCCGGCCCTGCCCTGGATTATAAGACGGTCAGCCTCTCCGCCTTCCTTCTGGTAGACGGCGACGCTGTGCCCGCCGCTCGTCTTCACGAGCTTCATGCAGGGAACGTCGGTCAGCCCGTCGCCGATGTAGATCATGTTCGTGAACGGTATGCGCTTCTGTTCCTCCGGCGTCGATTCGTTTAGACGGCGCGCGTCGGTGACGTCGAGGACTTCCTTGTTTATGCGGTAGATGAACTGCGTTTTCGAAGTGTAGTTGACCGCCATCGCCGGCCAGACCGCTTCGCCGTTATTGTCGTAATAGAACTCCGCGGCGTAGATGCGGCGGAACTCGTGCGCGATCTCCGTGCCCTCGATTATCTCTCTGATTCCGGACGAAATGACGTAATGCTCGACGGTCAGACCTTTGCTTTTGCCGTATTCGTTCATGCGGGAGAACCATTCCGTCACGCCGGGAAAGAGGCGGACGTTTTTACCGGAGGCGCGGAACATCTGCCGCGTCAGCTTTATGCCCTTTTCCTTCGCCATCTTCACCATATAATACATGTACGCGAGTATCGAGTCCATGTTGTTTTCGTGCATCAGATCGTTGCAGCGGCGCCAGAATTCCTCGGCCGGCATGCCGATCTCGGGAGAAAAGGCGTAGTCCTGCATATCCTTGGGGGACAGGGTCTTGTCGAAATCATACATTATCGCCGCTATCTTGCTCATTTGTAAGCTCCTTTCCGGTTTCGTCGCCGTCGGATACTCCGGCCGCCGCCCTGCGGCGTCCCTTCAGTATCTCGCGCACGGTGGTATAGACCTGACGCCCGTTTATCACGAGCACCGCCGCCGCTATGAGAGCGGAGAACAGTATGTCGAGTTTCACCTCGGAGACGGTCAGTATGCCCTGAACGAGCAGAAGAGCCGTGTTCGCAGCGGTGACGGGCAGGTTGACTTTATAGTTGACGAGCGCGCGGGAACGGTACGTCGTCACGAAATATACCGCAATGTAGCTGAGCATCGTGGCGATCGCCGCGCCCATCGCGTCAATCGCGTTGATCAGTATGAAGTTGAGGATCAGGTTGACCGCGGCGCCCGAAAGCGCGCAGATCAGCGAGTTGACGCTCTTTTTCTTGACTATATAGATCACGGCGATAAACGACGTGATTCCTTCAAAAATACACGCGACGGTCAGATACGGCATGTACTGCCACGCCTCGTAGAAATCGTTGCGTAAAAGTATCCTTGCCGCGAGCCTGCAGCCCAGGATTATTATCGTGCCGACGACGAACATGACGGATTTGAAACCGTCGAAAATCCGCGTGAAAAACTCGCCCCATTTCTCACCCTTGTTCTCCTCGTTGACGAGAGACATCTGCCAGACGTTTATGAAAATGCCGGTCACGGTTATCATGATGTTCGGAATCTTGTACGCGGCGGCGTATACGCCGTTTGCGCTTTCATTTACCATGTACGTGATCATGTATCTGTCGGACATGTTGACTATCCACCAGCAGATCGTCGTCGGTATCAGCGGAACGGAGAAGCGGAGCATCTCGATAAAGATCTTTTTCGTTACCTGCCGCGGCTCGATGTAGTCGAGCAGATCGCCGCCCCATACCATGTACAGCACCGCGACGAAATCGCCGCAGATGTTCGCGAGCAGATATCCGGTGACGCCGAGCTTGAATACGAGTAGGAACAGGATGTTGAACAGAAGGTTCGCCGCGGTGCAGATTATTCCCTTTATCGCAAAGGGCTTGACCGCGTTCATGCCGCGCAGAAAACTGCCGCAGAGGGTGTTGAGCGCGAACATGAACACGTACATGCCGAGCAGCAGCACGTAATCCGATATGCGCGGGATCATCTTTATCAGCGGCGAGCAGATTATGAATACCGCCATTCCGGCGAAAAGCATCTCGAGCCCTGCGGTGAACACCGCGGGGCGGTCCTTTTTTCTGCCGTAAGAGAAGCGGAAGACCGCCTGCGACACGCCGAACGTCACGATCGGGAACAGCAGGTTCGACGAATCGGCGACGAGCGTCGCTATACCGTATTCGCCTGTCGTCAGAACGCTCGAATAAAGCGGCAGCAGAATAAAGACGAGCAGCTTGGAAAGCACCTCGCCTATTCCGAGTATCGATGAGTTTTTAAGCAGAGTTTTGTATTTATTTTCCGCCATAATATCAAATTTGCGTCATCCCCCGGAAGGAGGATGACGTCTTTCAAATCATTTATTGAGCCCTTCGGCAAACGCCGCCATCGCGAGCGGAGTGCGCAGATCCGCGACCGCCTCGTCCGGGATGCTTATACCGAATTCGTCCTCGGCGTTCATTATGATCGTGACGACGGACAGGGAGTCCGCGCCGAGATCCTCGATGATGTCGGCGTCGTCTTTGATATCGGAAGCGTCGATGTGGAGTTCTTCGGCAATAATCTGTTTGATCCTTTCAATCATGTGAGTCACCTCTTCATTATGTTTTATACAGTTAATATAACATCGCGCGCACGCCGTTTCAATCCCTCTATTGTAAATTTTTTGGAATTTACCGTGATTAACGTGTTTTTTATCAAAAAATGATAAAAAGCCGGCCGGCAGTCAATAATCCGGCGGGAGGTGATCTTACGGACGCCGATATAAGAAAAAGCACCGCGACACTCGACGCGCTCTGCGGCGCGGACCGCAATTCAGACGTGATAAGGCGCGGCGTGACCGTCGCCGGGCGCGCTTTCGCCTTATACTTCATAGAAGGGCTGTGCAAGGACGGGGCAGTGCAGCATCTGACAGACACGCTGTATCAGCTCGACGCGCAGACGGTAACGGAGCCGTCCGATATCGCACAGATCTGCCGCCGCTGCGTTTCCGCCGCGGAGGTCTTCGTGATCAGCGATTACGGCGAGGCGGTTGACGCGCTTCTGTCGGGCATGACGCTGCTTTTGTGCGACGGTGCCGAGGGGTGCGTGTGCGCCGACTGCCGCGGTTATCCGCACAGGAGCATTACCGAGCCCGAAAACGACAAGGTGCTGCGCGGTCCGCGCGTCGGATTCACGGAAACGCTGATAAACAACACGGCGCTGATACGGCGCCATATCCGCGATCCGCGGCTCGTCGTCGAGTCACACAGGGTGGGGCGGGTTTCACACACCGGCGTCGTGATCTGCTATATGGACGGGGCGGCCGATCCGGATTACGTGGAAAAACTGCGTGATCTGATCGATTCTGCCGACACGGATTCGCTGACGATGGGCGCGCAGTCGCTCGCGGAGTGCCTGATAAAGAAAAAGTGGTACGATCCGTTCCCGAAGATACGTTACACTGAGCGCCCGGACTGCGCCGCCGCGCATATCCTCGAGGGGCGCGTCGCCGTGATCGTCGACAACTGCCCGAGCGTCATGATACTGCCGTCCGCGATCTTCGATTTCATTCAGGAGACCGACGATTATTATCTGCCGCCTCCGTTCGGAACGTATATCCGCGCGGTCCGCTGTACGGTGTTTTTTCTCACGCTTTTCCTGTCGCCGCTTTGGTATCTTCTGATCTGCTATCCGCAGTGGATCCCAGACAGGCTCGCGTTCATCATCCCGGAGGAGAGCGGCGGTCTGCCGGTCATCGTTCAGCTGTTCATACTTGAATTCGCGGTGGACGGACTGAAGCTCGCGGCGCTGAACACGCCGTCTATGCTCTCGGGCAGTTTTTCCATCATCGGAGGGCTTATAATCGGCGATTTCGCCGTGCGCGTGGGCTGGTTCATTCCCGATACGATCCTTTATATGGCGTTCGTCGCCGTCGCTAATTTCGCTCAGCCGTCGTACGAGCTCGGGTACGCGTTCAAGTTCCTGCGTCTGCTTCTTTTGCTTCTGACGGCGCTTTTCGGCGCGTGGGGCTTCTGCGCCGGCGTCGCCGCTTTTCTGCTGCTGCTTGCGACGAATAAGACGGTCGGCGGCAAAAGCTACCTTTACCCGCTGATACCGTTTGACGGTGCGGCGCTCTTCCGTCATATGATCCGCCGCAGAAAGAGAAAATGAGCGCCGCCGGCTTTAAAAATCTTTACAATTATTCTCATATTTATGTTGAATATCCACGTTCTTTCTGCTACAATATAATAAATTTATAAAATGGGTGAAAATATGCTTTGCAATGAATTCATTACCCGCCTCCTGAACGGAGGCTCGGACAAAACGCTCGCCGGGCTGTACGGCGAGGACAAAATCGCCCCGGAACGGAAAAGATACGCCGACGCGGCCGGCAAGTTTATAGCCCGGTACGGCGACGGTGAATGCCGCGTGCTCTCGGTGTCCGGCAGGAGCGAGATATCGGGCAACCACACCGATCACAACAGGGGCCGCGTGCTCGCGGCGTCGGTCGACGTCGACGTCATAGCGATAGTCAAAAAGACGGATAACGGCGTGATCCGCGTGAAAAGCGAGGGCTTCGACGAAGACGTCTGTCCCCTCGGCGCGGTGCCGGACAAAAAGGATATCCGGTATTCTTCGGCGGCGATCATTTACGGCGTCTGCGACGGATTTTCGAAAGCCGGGCTAACCGTCGGCGGCTTCGACGCCTATACGACGTCGACGGTGCTCAAGGGCAGCGGACTTTCATCCTCGGCGGCGTTCGAGGATATGATCGGGTTCATACTGTCCGAGCTGTATAACGGCGGATCTGTCGGCGACGTGGAGATCGCGAAGATATCGCAGTACGCGGAGAACGAATTCTTCGGCAAGCCGTGCGGTCTGATGGATCAGATCGCGTGCGCGGTCGGCGGCTTCGTCTACATAGATTTTGAAAAAGACGATCCCGAGGTCGTGCCGGTACCGTTCGATCTGACGGCGGCGGGCTACGATCTCTGCGTCGTCAACACCGGCGGCAATCACGCCGACCTGAACGAGGATTACGCCTCGGTACCCGCCGAGATGAAGGGCGTCGCCGCGCTGTTCGGCAGATCCGTCCTGCGCGGACTGACCGAGGACGATATAATCGGTAAGCTGCCGGAGATAAGGGAAAAGCTCGGCGACCGCGCGGCTCTGCGCGCGATACATTTCATACGCGAAAACGAGAGAGTCGGCGCAGCGCGCAAAGCGCTGGAGTCGGCGGATATAAAAACGTTTCTGCGGCTCGT
>JAGDCE010000333.1 GCA_017958705.1 Clostridia bacterium | reverse complement strand
CGAACATTACAAGAAAGTTCAGGCGCTCGCCGCCGCGTTCCGCGAGCAGAACGGCAGTATAATCTGCCGCGAGATCCTCGGCGCCGCCGGCGCCGACAAAAGCCCGACGCCGGAAAAGCGGACGGCAGAGTACTACAAAAAACGCCCCTGCCCCGAAATATGCGCAAACGCGGCAAAGGCGCTCGATAAATTTATTGAAGAAAACCCAATTGAAAGGAAGACGACATAATGAAACAAACGGTATTAAGAAAGTACGCAAAACTCATAGCGGTAAAAGGCGTGAACATCCAGAAAGGACAGGACGTCATCATCACGGCTCAGCTCGATCAGCCTAAATTCGTCGAGATGCTCGTTGACGAGTGCTACAAAGCCGGCGCGAAAAAGGTGACGGTCGAATTCCGTCATCAGCCGCTTTACAAGCTGCACGTCCGTCATCAGACGGTCACGGAGCTTGCAAAGGTAGAGGAATGGGAAAAGGCGAGACTGCAGCATTACGTCGACACGCTGCCCGCGACGATTTATCTTACCTCTTCGGACCCCGACGGAATGAAGGGCGTGAATCAGAAAAAGGTCGCGAAAGCCGATCAGAAGAGCTACCCGATACTGAAACCGTACTACGACAAAATGGAAAACAAACAGCAGTGGTGCATTGCCGCCGTTCCCGGCGCGGCGTGGGCGAGGAAAGTCTTTCCCGGTATGCGCACGAGTCAGGCTGTTGAAAAACTCTGGGAGGCGATCCTGTTCACGTCCCGCGTGACCGACGATCCGATCGCCGCGTGGAACGAGCACAACAAAGATCTGCACGCCCGCTGCGACTACCTTAACGGCCTCGGCATCGCCGAGCTTCATTACAAGGGCGACAACGGTACCGATCTGACGGTCGGCATGATCCCGGAAGGTATGTTCATGGGCGCCGACGAAAAGACGCTCGGCGGCGTCAGTTTCAACGCCAACATCCCGAGCGAGGAGTGCTTCACGTCTCCCATGCGCGGCAAGGCGGAGGGCATAGTTTACGCCACCAAGCCGCTGTCGTACAACGGCGAGCTTATAGAGAATTTCTGCGTAAGATTTGAAAACGGCAAAGCCGTCGAAGTCAAAGCGGAGAAGAACGAAGAGCTGCTGAAACAGATGATAAGCATGGACGAGGGCGCGGCGTATTTGGGCGAATGCGCGCTCATCCCCGTCAACTCTCCGATAAACGAATCGGGCATTCTGTTCTACAACACGCTGTTCGATGAAAACGCGTCGTGTCATCTCGCGCTCGGCATGGGCTTCACCAATACGATAAGAGGCTACGAGGACAAGACGCTTGAGGAATGCCGCGCGATGGGCGTAAACGATTCGATGAACCACGAGGATTTCATGATAGGCTACGAGGGCCTCGATATAGACGCGATAACGAAAGACGGCAAGACCGTGCCGATCTTCCGCCGCGGCAGATGGGCGTTTTAAAGCTCCGGTCATGAAAAAGATCACAGCGGTCACAGTCATCGCGCTGACGGCGGCGGTGCTGACGCTTGCGCAGTCATGCCGGCGGGGCGAGCCGGATGAGACGGCGAAAGAAACGGTCGCTCTGCCGCAGCCCGTATCCGCGGATTACGGAACGGAGTGGGCGTACGCCGGCATGGACAGACAGATACCGTCGGACGATAACGATTTCGCCGTCACCGGCTCGGGCTTCGTCTACCGCGACGGCTGGCTCGGTACGGACGGCGACGGATATTTCGATCTCGCCTGTCTGCGGGAGCCCGGCAGTGAGGAGAGCTTCACGCTCTGCTTCGACGCGTACGCGAAAGGCGACGGCTTCCTTCGCATCGGTCTGTGGCTTTACAGCGTCGACAGCCTGCCCGGCGACGGCAGCGGCGGCGTATGGCTGTCGTACTTTGACGGGCTGATTTCCGATAACGGCGAAAGCCGTACGATACCGAAAGGAGCGGCTTCGGTGCGCGTTCAGATGGACGCGCCGGGACAGAGGCTCCGTGTATACGTCAACGGCGATCTCGTGATCGAACGCGCCTGCGCGCCGGAAAACGGCGGCGGAGCGGTAAAGATAATTTCCGGAAAAGGACCGGCGTTCATTTCAAACGCCGCGTTCCGCATGGGTATATGAGTATGAGAAAAATAAAGATTTTCGACACCACGCTGCGCGACGGGGAACAGTCACCCGGCTGTTCGATGAACCTGCAGGAAAAACTCGATATAGCGCGCCAGCTCGTAAGACTCGGAGTCGACGTTATCGAGGCGGGTTTTCCCGCGTCGTCAAAAGGTGACGCCGAAGCCGTCACGGCGATCGCCTCGGCGGTCAAAGGCGCCGTCGTCTGCGCGCTCGCGCGCTGTGTGAGATCGGATATCGACGCCGCCGCGAAAGCGCTTTCGCAGGCGGAGCATCCGAGGATACACGTATTTATCGCGACGTCGGAAATACATATGCAGTACAAGCTGAAAATGAGCCGGGAGCAGGTCCTTGACGCCGTGCGCGAATGCGTTTCGTACGCAAGGAGCCTGTGCGGCGACGTTCAGTTCTCGGCTGAGGACGCCACGCGCTCCGACCGCGGCTTTTTGTGCCGGGTGCTTCAGACCGCGGCGGATGCCGGCGCGGCGACGTTGAATATCCCTGATACCGTCGGATATACGACCCCGGCGGAAATGGCGTCGCTTATCGAATACGTGAAAGAGCACGTAAAGGGCGCCGATTCGCTCACGCTCGCGGCGCACTGTCATAACGATCTCGGCCTCGCGGTGGCGAATTCGCTATCCGCCGTCGCCGCCGGCGCAGGACAGGTGGAATGCACCGTGAACGGCATAGGCGAGAGGGCGGGCAACGCGGCGCTCGAGGAGATCGTGATGGGTCTGAAGATCCGCGGCGACGCGACTGACGCCTGCACCGGCGTCGATACGACGCAGATATACAGGACGAGCCGCCTCGTCTACGCGACGGTGGGTGCTCACGCTCCGAAAAACAAACCGATCGTCGGCGACAACGCGTTCTCGCACGAGGCCGGCATACATCAGCACGGAGTCATGAACGACAGGCGCACTTACGAGATAATGCGCCCCGAGGACATCGGCGTCACGGAGCGCAACATGTCGCTCGGCAAGCATTCCGGACGGCACGCGTTCGAGAAACGGCTCGCCGAGCTCGGATATACGCCGGACAAGGCTCAGCTCGACGCGTACTTCGAAAAATTCAAGGAGCTTGCGGACAGAAAGAAAGACATCACGGACCGGGATCTGGAGGCGATAGCGTCGGAAAGGGCGGTCCGTCAGGACGTCTTCACGCTCGACCGCTTCACCGTGCAGGCCGGAAACAGGTCGACTCCCACGTGCGTTATCAGACTTGAGAAGAACGGCGAGAAATTCGAGGACGTCGCGATAGGCGACGGCCCGGTCGACGCGGCGTACAAAGCGGTCGACAAGATAATCTGCCCGCCGGATCATGAGTTATACGATTATTCGATACATTCCATCTCCGGCGGCAAGGACGCGCTCGGCGAAGTTACGGTAAAACTGCGCATGAAGAACGGGACCGTGACCGGCAGAGGACTTTCCACGGACGTCATAGAGGCGAGTATTCTCGCATATATAAACGCGGTGAACAGGATGCTC
This sequence comes from Clostridia bacterium, assembly GCA_017958705.1. Lineage (GTDB taxonomy): Bacteria > Bacillota > Clostridia > Oscillospirales > CAG-272 > UBA1248. The sequence goes on along the minus strand of JAGDCE010000333.1, from coordinate 5,392 downwards.
GAAAGAGCCGATGATGAGAAATGAAAAAGATCGAGATTTTTGATACTACCCTGCGTGACGGCGCGCAGAGCGACGGTATCTCGTATTCCGTCGAGGACAAGATAAAGATAATAAAACTGCTCGACGGTTTCGGCGTGGACGTGATTGAAGCCGGTTTTCCGGCTTCGAATCCGAAAGACGAGGAGCTTTTCGCGCGGCTGCGCGGCGTGAAGCTGAAACACGCTCAGCCGGCGGCGTTTTCACCGACGCTGAAGCCCGGCGAGGAGCCGGAGCAGTCTCCGGCGATGAAGAAACTGCTCGACGCCGGCACGTCCGCGGTCGTCGTATTCGGAAAAGCCTCGTCAGAGCAGGTGAGAGAAGTGCTGCGCATATCGCCGGAGGACAATCTGGGTATAATCAGGAAAACGGTCGGTTATCTCAAAAACGCAGGACGCAGAGTGATATTCGACGCCGAGCATTTTTACCGCGGATTCATCACCGACCGCGATTACGCTTTCGCCGTGCTCGACTGCGCGGCGGCCGCCGGATGCGACGTGCTGACGCTGTGCGATACGACCGGCGCCACGGTGCCGTCCGCGGCGGCGTCTATAACGGAACAGGTCGTGAAAAGATACCCCGGCGTCGCCGTAGGAGTTCATTTTCACGACGATATCGGCTGTGCTTCGGCAAATTCCTTGCTCGCCGCGGAGGCGGGCGCCTCGCAGATACAGGGAACGTTCCGCGGTATAGGCGAGCGGTGCGGAAACGCAGATCTTGCGGTAATAATGCCGAGCCTCGTTTTCAAACTCGGGTTCAGTCTCGACTGCGATATGAAGGATCTGCAGAAGACCGCAAAGGCGATCGCGGAGATCTCGAATATCAGAGTGAGGAACGCCCAGCCGTATATCGGAAAAAGCGCGTTCTACCACAAAGCCGGCATGCATATCGACGCGGTGAAGAAGTATCCGCCGTCGTTCGAGCATATCGATCCCACGCTCGTCGGAAACGAGAGAAAGTTCGTGATGTCGGAGATCTCCGGCAGGAACACGCTGCTCGACAGGGTGAGGAAATTCGTGCCGGAGGCGGACAAGGATTCCGAGGAGCTGTTCCGCGCGGTGCAGGCGCTGAAGGAAAAGGAACTGTTCGGATATCACTATGAGGCGGCCGAGGCGTCGTTCTCGCTTCTGCTGCGCAAGGTGCTTTATAAATACGAACCGAAATTCAATATCGTGCTTCACAAGACGACGGACGATTTCCCGTCGGCGAACGGAGAACTGACGTCCTGCTCGGTCGTACAGATCGAGGCGGCGGGCAGGACGGAGATGGCGAGCTCGCTCGGCAACGGCCCCGTGAACGCGCTCGATAACGCTTTGAGGCGCGCGCTGTCCGTGTTCTATCCCGAGGTCGGGAGCATAAAGCTCGTCGACTTCAAGGTCAGAGTCATCGAAGCGTCGACCACGACCGCGGCAAAGGTCCGCGTGCTCATGGAATCTACGGACGGAAAAGAAAACTAGACGACCGTAGGCGTGTCGTGCGATATAATCGAGGCGTGTCTGCAGGCGCTTCAGGACAGCTATGAATATAAATTGATCAATTCTTCGGAAAACACTTGAAATATTCAAAAAAATAGTGTATAATAAATCCATGTTGAATTTTGATGACCGAAAGGAGCCGTAAAATGTCAGAAAAAGATAAAACAATCACTTTTTCTCTCGTCCATGAAAAAGAAAAGGAAACGAGAGAGATCTTGATACAGGTGTATCAGGCGCTGAAGGAAAAGGGTTATAACCCGATAAACCAGATAGTCGGCTATATTCTTTCGGAAGATCCGACATATATAACCAACTATAAAAACGCCCGCGGACTTATCCGCAAGATCGACCGTGACGAGCTTCTTAACACCCTCGTCCGCGAATATCTGAAAGTGGATAAAAAATAAAAAATATCAACTAAACCCCTTGACAAAAGGAGTAAAAAGTGATATTATATCAAAGCACCGAAATTTTCGGTGTATGCGCCATTAGCTCAGTGGATAGAGTGCCCGGCTACGAACCGGTAGGTCGCAGGTTCGAATCCCGCATGGCGCGCCATGATTATCGCCCGAAAAGGCAAAAAGCAGAAAGTCCTTATAACATAAGGGCTTTCTGCTTTTTGTACGCCTGATTTGGTGTTGTTGAAAAATGCAAAAAATCAACCTAAATTGTGCGAATGCCGGACTCGAACCGGAAAAATGATAATAACCGAAATATCCAGTTTGAAGATTCTATCAGGATATTAAACCTACTTGCCATACCGGACTCAAACCGGAAAATTAACAGGACAACTGAATATCATAACATATAAGACCGATTTTCTTTATTGTAAATAAAGATCATTCGGTCTTTTTTTGTACCCATTTTACATATTGACCGTAAGGTTAGTAAATTCAAAAGAAAGGATAAAAGAATGAACCAATGCAAAGTAATTGCCGTTGAGAACCAGAAAGGCGGCACGGGTAAAACGACTACCGTGCTGAATCTCGGAGTCGGTCTTGCCCGTCAGGGAAAGCACGTTTTACTTATCGACGCTGACCCGCAAGGCAGTCTGTCCATAAGTCTCGGTATAACAAACCCGGACGAACTCGACGTAACGCTCGCAACCGTTTTGACAAATGTGATGCAGGACAAAGCTTTTGACGATGGTTGCGGAATCATTCAGACAGATGAAGGGGTTGACCTTATGCCCTGCAACATCGAGTTGTCCGGTGTCGAATCGACTATGTTCAACGCTATGAGCAGGGAGTTTGTGATGAAAAACTACGTTGACCGGCAAAAGAAGAATTACGAATATATTCTTATCGACTGCACACCGTCGCTCGGTATTCTTCCCATAAACGCATTCGTCGCTGCCGACAGCATCATCATTCCTTCACAGCCGAGAATTCTTTCGACTAAAGGTTTGGATCTGCTGCTTCATTCCTACCGCAAGGTTCAGCGCAGTATCAATCCCAAACTGAAGATCGACGGGATTCTCTTCACAATGGTGGATTTCCGAACTAACAACGATAAATCCATCGTCCAGAGTATGAGAGATACGGTCGGAAGAAACATCAATGTTTTCAAAACGGTCATCCCTCATTCTGTCAGGGCTACAGAATCAAATGTTTTTTGTCAAAGCATTTTCACCTACGACAAGAACAGCAAAATCGCACAGGCATACGAAGAACTGACGAAGGAGGTACTTGAGATTGAGTCACGCGAAAAAAATAGATCTCGGAATGACGGCTTACGATGAACTCTTTATGACGGATGAGGAGCGTGCGGAAAACCGTCTTCCGAAAATCTATGACATACCCATTTCGGAGATCGACGATTTTCCGGATCATCCGTTTAAAGTCAGAGATGACGAGGATATGGAAAACCTGATCGAGAGTATTAAAGAACGCGGCGTAATAACTCCTGCCACTGTCAGAAAACTTCCGAACGGCAGATATGAAATGATCTCCGGTCACAGACGTAAGCGCGCATGTGAAAAGCTCGGAATGGAAACGCTTCGCTGTGAGGTCGTGGATATGAATAAGGAAGAAGCCACGATACTTATGGTCGAAAGCAACTTTCAGCGTTCAGAGATACTTCCTTCAGAGAAAGCGTTTGCGTACAAGATGCGCTATGAGGCAATGAAAAAAAGTGTCGGCAGACCTTCAAACGATAAATTAGTCCCAGTGGGACTAATTTCCGAAACAGGAGCGACACGTGAGGCAATGGCGCAAACGTCGCTTGACAGTGAAACACAAATACAACGATATATCCGCCTTACAAATCTCGTACCCGAACTTCTTGATTTTGTTGACGAAGGAAAAATAAAAATGCGTCCTGCCGTGGAGCTTTCGTATCTCGACGAGGAAACACAACGCGACGTGGTCGACCGTATCGACGAAACCGAGGCGTTTCCGTCTCACGATCAGGCAATACGTATCCGCAAAGCGTATGAAGCCGGGGCGGTTGATTACGAGAAAGTCGTAGATATTATGGCTGAAGAAAAGCCTAACCAGAAACCGAAATTCAAGTTTTCATTCGAGCGCCTGAGACCTCTGATCCCTCAGGGCTATGCCGACGCACAGGCTGAGGAATACGTTATCAAGGCGCTTGAATATTACAAAAGGTATTTACAGAAACAGCGTGACCAGGCAAGGTAACAGAATATGTGCGCACGGACTGAGATAAAGATCTCAGTTTTTCTTTTTGCCCTGCCGCAGCACTTAAATATGAAATTCAATGAAAGGAGGATACAGACCTATGGAATTCAAAGTAAAGATCCGCAAGCTGATCAACGACAATACGGCTCTTAAAGCGGTTTGCTCCGTAACTCTTGACGATCAGTACGTAGTTCACGGCGTAAAGGTCATAAAAGCCAACAACAGCACCTTTATGATCATGCCCTGTGATACTCATAAGGACGCCGACGGCAATGACGTCTACAGAGATATTTTCCATCCCATAACTTCCGATGCAAGAAAAGCAATGGAAGAAGCCGTGCTTGCAGCGTATGAGATAGCCGCCGCGGGATACACAACAAACAACACTGACGTCTCCGACAAGGCATAAACAATTCCAAAACAAAAATACAAAAAAGAAAGATGAGGTATTTACCATGAGAAAGCTTTTCAACAAACTTAAAGACAAGGCTAACGCCGCTGTCATTTCCGCAAGAACGTTTATCGAAAACAAGAAGGCTGAAGGCTACGTCGATTCCGGCGTGAAGATCCTGATCGCCGTCGTTATCGGCGCACTGCTGCTCGCAGGTCTGTATGCACTGTTCAACACGACCATCATGCCGACCGTTACAAGCAAGGTGCAGGGACTGTTCAACTATTCCGGCAACTGATGCCGCATACACAAAAAAAGAAAAAATATATAACAAAAGGAAGGAACAAATAATATGAGAAATTTTTTCAACAAAATAAGAGACAAGGTTAACGGCGCCGTTATTGCCGCAAGAACGATCATAGAAAACAAGAAAGCCGAAGGCTACGTCGATACAGGTGTAAAGATACTGATCGCCGTCGTTATCGGCGCTCTTCTGCTCGCAGGGCTCTATGCGCTGTTCAACAGCACCATCATGCCGACCGTTACTCAGAAGGTACAGGGACTGTTCAATTACAACGGTCATTGATCCTGGCAGCATTTAAAGATTAAACGAAAGCGGGGCGGCGCTTTAAACACCGCCCCCCGACTACTAAACTGGAGGTATCTATGAAAAAAATAATTGTACTTATCCTTACCGCCGTGATGCTTGCTTCTTGCCTTACCGGATTCGTTTATGAAGACATGAACGTAAAGCTCAATAAAGTCGGAACCGGCAGTATCGCCACGACGGTCGGTCTGAAAAAGGATTTTGTCGATCAGATGACAGACGGTCAGAACCTGTTTGAAGG
>JAGDCE010000332.1 GCA_017958705.1 Clostridia bacterium | reverse complement strand
TCGTCGTAGCCGCCCGTTATGCAGTCCCAGAAATCGCTTATATGGAGCGGTACCGCGCGGCGCATCGTCTCAAGGTCGTTCCTGCCGCCGCCCGACGCGCACGAGTCTATCGTCATATCGGGATATCTTTCAAGTATCGCGTCCCACAGCGCAAGGTAGCCCTGCACGTACCGGTTCTCGGTGACGCCGACGCGGTCCGTTCCGTCGCGGGCGCTCCATACCGGCGCCGGGTCGACATTGAAGTCCTGACGGTACATATCTATGCCGCCCTCGTCGAGCACCGTGAAAATGCGGCCGAGCAGCCATTCGCGCAGCCCGGGATCTCCGAGATCGAGCAGCTGGCCTTCCAGCCACGAGCCGCCCGCCGCGGTACCGAGAAACCACTCCGGCCTGAAGTCCGGATTCGCCGCGAGAAATCCTTCTTTATTGCAGCGCATCACCTCGGATTCGAACCACAACAGCGTTTTCCCGCCGTTTTCATGCATCAGATCCGAGACGGCGGCGAATTTATCCGGGAACATTTCCGTATTTACGCGCCACGTGCCGGTCTTAGGCCATTCGCAGGTCCCGCCCGTCTCGTCGGTATACCAGCCTGCGTCCAGCCACAGATAATCGAGCGGTACGCCGTGATCGATATATGCTTTTGCGACGCGCTCGAGCATCCCGGTAGACATACCCTGTACGATCGAGCCCCAGCCGAGCGCCGGACGGATCACTTTCCCGTGCGTGTCTTTTCTCATATTGCAGCCGATGAACCATCTTCTCCAGAGGTTCAGGTTTTCAGTCGCGTCACGGCCTTCACAGCGCAGAAACGCGAACAGCGGCGTGCGGACCGTCTCGTTTGGCAGAAGCCTTGCCGAAAACGAAAGCTGCCCCGCCGTGAAGCGCGTTACGTCTTCTCCGCCCTCAAAAGATGCTTTCCAGCATCCGGGCCAGCCGACGGCGATGAATACCGAGTTGTTTCCAAAACAGAGATCGAAATACGGGAAAACACCGTGCGTCGGTCTGCCGGACGTCGACGTTCTGACGAAGTTTTCCTTCGTCAGATCGATCTCATACGGCGAGTACATGTCGCCGAGGTCGCCGCAAAGGCCGCTCAACACCGGCGAGCCGCCTTCAAAGGCAACGTCCGCTCGGATATCGCTTATCAGCCCGGTCGCGCGGTCCGACGCGTTCGTTATGTAAACGGTCCATTCCCACGCGTCATAGGCGGAATACGATCTCGCGCGCACCTCAAAGACGGCGCCGCTGTCTTTATGGAGAAATCCGACGGTAAATACCGTCCCGTCCGCGTCGTCGTCCCTTCTGTGGGATATCCCGGTAAATCCTTCCCCGAAGCCTTTGATCTCTTTTCCCTCATAGCTGAACGAGAACGGGAATCCCGCGGGGTCGGACAGATATTTTTCAAGCTGCTTCACGTCGTTTCCTCCTTGCGCGCGTATCCTTTGATTTGATTATACTCCTATAAAAAAGGTTTGTCAAGTCCGCAGGCGCATAATATACGGGACCGTCCGCTTCAAGATGAAAAAAATCCGCATACGGCCGTAAGAGACGCGGCGAAAACCGCGTCTAATATATCGGAAGGACGGCGCGCGGCAAAATCCGCGCAAACGCTTGACATTTTCGATATAATATGTATAATTTTATCGGAAGACGATTTTCCGATACGGAGGAAACAATGAAAAAGATCATAACGCTTATAATAATCGCCGCGACGGCACTGTCAGCGCTTGCGGCATGCGCCGAGGCGCCGGGCGCCGGGACGCAGACCGGCGGACCGTCCGCCGCGGATCCGTCGCAGACCGCCGCGACAGGCGAGCCGTCTTTGACGGAGATCACGGATCAGACGACCGACGCGTCAACTGAGCCGACAGAAACTGAGCCTACCGAAACGGAAGCCGCCACGAGCGCGGAGCAGACGACGGCCGAGCCCGGACCGGAGCCGGCGGACAGCGGACTTTCAAGCTTTGACGAGTTTGATTCGAAGCTGGCGGAGTTCGTCGAACGGTCGCAGAGCGGCAACTACGTCATTTCTCCGCTCTCGTTCAAATACGCGCTCGGCATGCTGATCGCCGGAGCCGAGTGGAACACGCTGAAGCAGTTTACCGAAGGGCTTGGGCTGAAGGACCTTTCCGAGTTTGAAAACTACGTCAAATCGTTCAATTCGTTCGAGGATGGCTTCAACAGCAAGATCGAGCGCGACAAAGCCGAATACGACGCGCAGATCAAAAAAGGCGTCAATCCCGATTTTCTGAAAAAGCCGGGCGGCGCGCTTCACGTGGCGGATTCAGTCTGGAAGCGCAGCGATCTGGACGATTTCAAGTCCGAGTACAAGCTGAGACTTGAAATGTACAACGCCAGGTACGATTCGTTTTTCGGCTCCGATATCATAAAGAAAGTCAACGACTGGGCGAACGAAAAG
>JAGDCE010000331.1 GCA_017958705.1 Clostridia bacterium | reverse complement strand
ATTAGTGAGCGAAGCGAACGTCTTCATTAAACCGACTGAATATGAAAAGCAGACTGATTTTAATTTCAGCCTGCTTTTTAAGTGCGCACTTACTCACCACACGGACTTGCGGTGAAAAAACTGCCTTATGACGGTCCGGTGTGTTTACCGGACCGGTCTTATGTCATTTCTTCTTCTTTTTCACGATGAGCACCGCTGCGACCGCGGCCGCGCAGACGACTGCCGCCGACGCCGCGACGATCGGGATCAGCGCTCCTCCTTTTTTGCCGGGCTCGGTTCCGTCCGTGCCGGCCGACGTCGAAGGCTCGCCGTCCGTAACATCCGCGGTCTGCGACTCCTCCGTGTCGCCGCCGCCCGGGGCGCCGACTCTGACGAGCGTCATTGCGATATATCTGCCGCTGTCGGAGACGGCGCAGATCACCGCTTCACCGGGCTGTTTCGCCGTAACGACGTCGCCGTCAAGAGACGCCGCGTCGCCTTTCAGCGTAAGCGTGTACTTCGCGTTTTCCGGCGCGTTTATCCCGCACGGCACGGAGGCGCCGGGCTCGAGCCCGATCATATCAGACCCGAATCCGAGCACGCCGTCCGATTCGGGATATACGACCTTTGAATTGTACGCCGAGGCGACAGCCGCCGCGTCGGGCGCTTCGTCCATCAGCGAGCATTCTGCGATACTGCCGGGGAAATCGAAGCCTCCCTCGACGAGTCTGCCGTAATAACAGGTATCTTCACCCGGCGCGACCTCCCAGAGGACCGCCGCCTCGCTGACCTGCTCTCCGTCTATGAACGTTATAAGCTTGCCGTCCTTATTTATGACTGTAAGCATATGGTACGATCCGATATACGCGTGCAGATCGACCTTGAGCGACACCGCCGCGCCGTTGTTCGCCTTCGGTGCGTACAGGGACAGTTTGCCGTACTCCGTATAGATCTCAAAATGTCTGTCGGAGGATTTGTTTGCTTTTGCGAAAAGTATGGCGAACTGATCTTCCGCTCTGTCCTGGTTGAACCAGATATTTACGGCTTTGCCTTCGTCAAAATTGAAATCCGTCTTTTCCCTGGTACCTGCGATGTTTCCGCTTATCTGTACGTAAGGCTCGTTTACGTCCGCCGGATCGGCAAGTTCCTCCGCTGAAAGAGCCCTTTTATAAAGCCGCACGCTGTCTATACTTCCGCCGAAGCCTAATATTCCCTCGTTCAGCACGCCGAACGACATATCGTATTCCTTTTCGGCTATCTTCCCGCGGAACGGCACGGACGACACGAGTTTCCCTCCGTCATAGACCTTGAGTTTCCCGTCTTCGCGCACGAACGCAAGCATATGCCAGCCGTCCGGCGCGTTGTTGATATTGTATTTCAGGTCTATATCGCCGATGTCGGGCGCGTAGCACCACAGATCTCCGGAGCGCGTATAGAATTCAAAGTGGCCGGATTCTTTCGGTCCCTTGGCGAGCAGGATATTGAAGCCGTCGCCCGCCTTTCCCTTGATCCAGAGTGTGACGGAGCTGTTGTCCGGGAACGAGAAGCCCACGCCGCCTACCTTTACGCCCGATGCTCCGCCGACGGCAAGAGCTTTGCCGGAGACTCCGTTATCGGTGTATTTGGCGGCTCCGTTTATGTCCGTTACCGTCGCCACGTGCTCGCCGGAGGAAAACGACTGTCCGTTTTCATCCGCCTCGAAGTCGACCGCCATATATAAGCCGCGCTCCACGGCGACCGAAACGTATCCGGTGTCGTTTTTGTTAAGCTTCGTGTCGGTCAGTCCTATGACGCCGAGCGTATACGGTTTTGACTCGTCTATGTTGTCGACGTCAAGCAACACCGTTCTTTCGCCCGCAAGAGCCGCCGCGGTCACCTCGCCGCCGAAGTTGAGCAGATAATGCGATATATCCTCCGCTCTTTCTTTATCCATGTTAGTGTCAAAGACTATCTTTATCTTTCCGTCGTCCGTGAAATCGGCGGACTGAAGCGTCGGCTTCGTAGTGTCTTTTTCTGTTTTGAACGTTATTTTACCGGACGACGAGCTGTTTCCGCTGTTGTCGATCGCCGTGACGGTGAGCGTATATTCCGTCGCTTCGGGCAGACCCGTCAGCGTCGCCTCGGTTTTCGTGCCGTGTACGGTGTCTTTTATGATCATATCGCCGTCGACCGCGCTTATCTCGTATACGTAAAGCCCGTTTTCGTCCTTCGACGCCGACCAGCTGACCTTTGCGCCGTCGTGCCTGACGTCGCTGACTTTGACGTCAGACGGCGCCGACGGCGGCGTGACGTCCTTTGCGTCCTTGAAGTTGAAGCAGCCGACGCCGGTGAAAAGCGACGCGTCGTTTACCGTCACCTCAACGCTCTGATCGGGCGTCAGAATGAAACAGTTGTCCGAGCAGACGAAGACGTCCTCTTTGCTCGTCTTTATACTTACGCCTATCGCGGGCACGCTGCCCGTGTTCTTCACCGTTACGGTATTTCCGGAGACGCTGTACTGCAGCGTCGTTCTCGGCAGATAGAACAGACAGCCGGCGTCGTATTCGTAGTTGAAATACATATACGTGCGGTCGTAAAACTCGCCGCCGATATAAAGATCTGCCGTTATTATGAGCGGCGTGTGATCCGTCTGTTCCGGGGTGAGCGCAAAATCACCGACCTTGTTGACGGTTTTACCGGTTACGCCGTTGTATTCTTCTGTTTTTACGACGGCTAAATTCTCGTCGTACGCGGTCATGACGACGGACGTCGTCCTGCCTTTGAGAGACACCGTGTCGTCGAGTATATATACCGGAAGCGACAGCGGGGACGAGCCTTTCACGGCGTCGATCGTGTTGTATTTATCGACCTTGAACGCCGCCATCACGGGGCGGTACGCGTCCTGCATCAGATAATACGCTGTCTTCGGCGCGCCGTACCAGTCGACTATCGACCACGAGGCGCCGGGATAGTTGTCGTTCATCTTGTATATGACGTTCGCCGTGTTGTTCGGCGCCTTTATGCGCTGATTTATCGCAAGCGGATAATCCGCCTGCGCCTGCGACAGCTGCGAGCCGATTATTACTCCGTCGAGCGACTGCTCGTCCGTGAACAGCGACGCGTAATGCATATGCGTCACGATATCGTGGCCGTAGGGAGTCTTCTGCCAGCCGTAGAAGCCGTTGAATGTCGCGGTGTGATAAGCGATAGAGCTGCTGTTATTTATCGGCCACTGCGAAAGCTCCTCCGCCGTCGCGAACTTCTCGATCGACTGGCGGTTCATCATCGCGCCGAGGCCGTATTCGTGCATATTGAGGTATTCGAGTTCGGTGTATATTTTAATGTAATGCTCGGGCGAGTCTCCCGACCACCAGATATGGTCGTGTCTGATATTCGACGCGCCGGGTCCGCCGTCCTGACGCCAGAAATCGCGCGTCCCGTCCGTCTCGTACGTCAGTTTGCCCATGTTGTTCAGGACCTTGTCGTTATAAGGCGCCTCGCCCTCGTTGCCGCCGCCCCATACGACGAGCGACGGGCGGTTGCGCAGACGCTTCGCGCCGAGGATCACGGTTTCATATAACACGTCGGCCGGCTGGGTTTTGGTACTGTCCCAGCAGCACGGCCATTCCTGATAAATGCAGATGCCGTATTCGTCGCACAGATCGTAAAATTCATCCGTTTCGACGAGTCCGCCGCCCCACGAGCGGAAGAAATTGATATTCGCGTCGTGAGCGCGCGACAGGATCCTGTCGTAATCTTCGCGCGAAAAGCGCATCATCGCGTCTATCGTACACCAGCCGGCGCCCTTCATATAGACTTTAACGCCGTTTATGACGAACTGGCGGTTATACGAGCCGGAGCTTTCTCCCGTCGGGAACGGAGCGTAATCAAGCTGTCTTATACCGAATTGCGACGCGTCGTAAGCCGAAGTGCCGTCGTCCGCTTTGAAATACGTTCTCAGCTCGTAAAGATACTGTTCACCGTAACCGTTCGGCCACCACAGATGCGCATCCGGGATATCGCCGCGGAAGCGGAGCGTGCTTTCACCGTTCTGATCAACGGCGGTCGTGAAGTACGCCGTCTTTCCGTTGAAGTTCTTCGGCACGGCTTCGACCGTCAGGGTGCCTTTGATCTTTCCGCCGTTCTGCGGGACAAGCGCGACCGCGAGATCGACCGTGCCCTTTTCATAATCGACCGTCGTGATGAAAGGATGGTCGAGCGTGACCGACGGCTGATCCTTCACGCTGACGGACTGCCAGATACCGAGCGGATAAAGCTTTGCGTAATGCCAGCCGTAGCTGCAGTTGAAAACGACGGTGCGCGTATAATCCTTCGCCGGTTTAAGATGCACGACGAGGGTGTTTTCTCCCTTTTTTATCGCGTCGGTCACGTCGATATACGGACCGCCGAACATACCTTCGTGCGAACCGATGTTTTTACCGTTGAGATAGAAATCGGCGACGTTGCAGACGCCCTCGAAGCACAGAAGGACGTTTTTACCGCTGCCCTCGTACGTGAACGTGCGTTTGAGATACCAGTTCTTCTCGCCGTATTTGTTGGCGGTCTTCATGTTGTCACCGACGTACGGATCCTCGATGACCCCCGCCTCGAAAAGCGCGGTGTGTATGCTGCCGGGGACCTTCGCGTCGATCGCCTGCTCCCAGCCGGAGCCGGACGAAAGATCCGAGATCTTTCCCTTGTCGGTCATGCTCCAGACGCCGTCGAGATCGAGTGTGTAATTCTGCTCCGACAGCTCCGGCGCGCCGTCCGTTTTAAACGACACGGTCTCCGGCTCCGCGCTCATCGGAGAGCTTTCGTTTTTATAATAGTTTTTCTGCTCCATTTTCGCCTGATCGGCCGCTGAAACGACAGTCGCTCCGGAAAGCGCGGCGGGTATCAGAAGGGCCGTGCACAAAAACAGTGCGGCGGTCTTTTTAACGATATCGAATACGGTTTTCATAAGCGTTCCTCCGTCAGCGCGGTCACGGCGCGCGTTCTTATATACAGTATAACAGTGATTATCCGAAAAGTCAACCGTTTTCTTTTCGTTTCCTGCGTCGGGACATAAAAAAACCGCCTGACCGGCGGTTTATGCGTCGAGGATTTCCGATACGGCGCGGTGGATGTTCGCGACGGTGTCGGACGCGGTCATGCTGACGGCGTTCTTTTCTTTCTGCGCGTATTCTCCGGCAACTCCGCAGATGTACGCGCCGCACGCGGCGTTCAGGCACAGATCGGCGCCGTTCTGCGAGTTGATACCGGTTATCACACCGGACAGGACGTCGCCCGATCCCGCCGTCGCCATACCGGGACAGCCGCGGTCGACGAACAGCACGCGCTCCCCGTCTGTCACAACGGTAACGCTGCCTTTGAGCAGCAGAACGACGTTGTGCTCCGCGGCGTAAGACACCGCCGCGCCGACGGGATCGGCTCCGATCTCCTCCGCGGTTTTTCCGCAGAGACGGCAAAACTCTCCGAGATGAGGCGTCAGCACGAGATTCCCGCGCGAAACGTAGTCGATCCGAGACAGCGCCCACAGCCCGTCCGCGTCGATCAGAAGCGGGCATGACAGGCTGTTAACCGCGTATTCAACGGCTTTTATTCTGTCCGCGCTTCTGCCGAAGCCCATGCCGAGCCCGACGGCGGCGGCGCCGTCAAACGCCGTTTTGAGTTCTTCCGGTGAAAACGACGTAAGCGGCATAAGCGTGCTTTCGAGCAGGTACGGACCGACGTAATCCGCGATCCTATCCTCAACCGCGAGCCGGCAGATACCGCAGCCGCATTTAAGCGCCGAAAGCGACGCGTTCGCGAGCTTCACCGCGCCGGAATACCGACGGCATCCGCCGAGCAGCACCGCGGTGCCGAACGTGCCTTTATGACATTCTTTGCCGCGCGGCGGAAAGACTTTTTTGAAGTCGCCGACGTCACACAAAAGGCCGGCGGCGCCTTTGTAAACGTATTCAGTCATTTAAAAGCTCCGTTAAGATCCTTCCGTCCGTATCCGGCATATCGAATCCGAGAGCGCGGGAGAACGTCGGCGCCTCGTCCACTATGTCGCATCTCTGAAGCTGCGCGCCGTTCTTGAACGACGGTCCCTTCGCATACAGCACCGGCTGAGGCCCCTTATCCGGCATATAACCGTGAGTCGCTCTGCCGAGGCGGTAATCGTCAAGTTTGAAATTATCGGTGAGCGGACGGGTGACGCCTTCCGAGAACGAAGTGTATCCGTCCGTTTCGAGCACGAAATCGAAGCTGCCGCCCAGGCGGTGCTTCGCCCTGCTCTCCTCCTCCGTCAACACTTCGGATATGCCGAACACGCCTTCGTCGCGCAGGTGGCTCAGATAAGCGTAGACATCGTCCTTCGCCGCCTTGTCGTAAACGTAGCAGTACGCGCACATGCCGCCGGAGCGGATATAGGCGCGGCGCTTTGTTATGACGCCGTCGCGAACGGTGAGGAAGCCGGCGTCCGCGAGCAGTACGTTGAGCTTGACCGAGCGCTTTATCTCAAGCTGACCGTGATCGGAGATAAGCACGACGTTCGTGCGGTCGAGCGCCCCGGCGTCCTCCGCGGCGCGGCAGAGCTGACCGAGCCATTCGTCGGTCTCCCTTATACCCTCGCTCACCTTCTCGTTGAAAAGCCCGGTGTGGTGGCGGTAGCCGTCGATATTTGCGGGATGTATCATTATCAGATCGGGACTGTATTCCCTTATGATATCTGCGGCGCAGTTTATCACGAATCTGTCGGCGATCGGATGATGACGCTCGACGAGTCCGTCGACGTATCTGTCGACTATCTTCATGATTTCCGGCGACGTGCCGGAGCGGATGAACGCCTCGCGTTTCGTGTCGCCGTCGCCCTGCGTCCAGTATTCGTCTATCAGATGATCTATATCGGGATGATTGCCGGTGACGGGCCAGAAAACGCCCGCCGTGCACAGCCCCGCGCGTTTGGCGTACGTGAATATGTCGGTCGCTCTGCACTGCTCATGGAACCAGCACCACGGACGCGCGACGGGCTCGGGGAAAAACACGTCGTTCCCCGTTACGCCGTGACGGTCGGGATATACGCCGGTGGCGATGCTCGTGTGCGCCGGATAAGTTATGGTCGGATAACACGTTTTGACGGTCTTGACGCAGGCACCGCCTTCGAGATATTTTCTGAAATTCGGCAGCGTGCGCAAAAGCTCCATATCATCCGATACGAGCGCGTCCGCCGACAGGACGATCATCTTCGATCTCATAAAACACCCCCGTACATCTCGTTCATCATAACGGGTCTCTGATCGTTTTTGTGCATACGTATCCCGGGCGAGCCGTGATCGGATTCAGTGTTTATCAGCGTCACGCAGTCCGGCAGCGCGACGTAAAGCGAGTGCTTTGTATATAGGTCGAGTCCCTGCACGCCGTCGTTCTGCTTTGCGCTGCAAAGAAGATACACTCCGCCGCCGATCCCGGCGCCGCAGCAGTATCCGGCGGGGGTCCCGTTCAGATACGTCACGACCCCGCACAGCCCGAGCGCGGCGTAATTGTCAAGCGCTTTGCGCGCGCCCTGCGCGTCGCCCTCCCCCGTGCGCGGCTCCCACGCATCGAGTATCGCGTACGCGTCTGCGAGGTTGCCGGACGTCAGCGGCGCGCTCTTCACGTCGTTTTCGCGGCAGAAGCGAGAGAGCTTCGCACGGACTTTCTGGAATTTATGCCCCTCGAGGCTCGCCTGTTCGGAGCGCGAATAAACGTATTCGTCGCGGTCGCGGTCACGTTCCGGCTCGAAATCGGGGATCAGCGCGCGGACGAAGCCAATATCGCTTTCGCGCATCATGATCAGCCGCCGGCCTCTGTGATTTTTGATGAAATCCGCTTTGAAATCTTCGGAACCGACGGGAAAATAATACCGTCCGGCGCGGTCCGCGACGCAGAAGCCGTCGTCAAATACGCTTACACACAGCCCCTGCTCTTCCGCGTATATAAAGAGCGCGAGTCCGCAGTGCGCGGCACTGCAGTGCGCGGCGCAGACGTGACCGTATTTTTCACGCAGCGCGTCGATTTTTTTTATATCCGATAAGATCATAATCCGGCGAGAAGATCGTACTGATCCCGTAAAAACGCTTTGAGCTCGTCGGCGGTGAGCTGTCTGTGCGCGAGCGTCGCAAGCGAGTACACGCTGCGGCAGAGGCGCCCGACCTTCTCTTCGTCGCCCGCGGCTATAAGCTCGCCGGCCTTCTTGTAAAGCGGCGACGACGTGTTGACGATGAGTTTCGCTTTTCCGGGAACATCGTCGGCGCCGTCCATGCGGTACAGGCGCATAAGATCGCCGAAGCGGCGCTCGTGCTCGTCTTCGTTCAACACCGCGGGAGTCTTTTCATCCTTCAGTGCGGCAAAGCCGACTTCGAGATCGTCCTTACCGGACGCTTTTCTGTACAGTTCAGTAAGTTTTTCGTCCTCCTGCGCCTCGCCGTTCTTCAGCACCTCGTCGATCTCCGAGTCGACGCGGATGAAGCTGACGCCGCCGCGGTCCATTTCTATCGTCTGGATGAACTGGGTGTCAAGCGGTCTGTCGAGCAAAAGCACCTCGACGCCCTGATCGGCGTACATGGAGATATACTGCGCCTGTATCTTCTTATCCGCCGCGTAGAACACCTTGTTTTCGTGCTTCTCCTTCGCGCCCTCAAGATACTCGTCGAGCGTAAGGTTCTTGTCGGTGAGCGCCGATCTGAACAGCACGCTGCCCTTAACGCGGTCGTAGAACTTCTTGTCGCGGATGCAGCCGTATTCGACGAAGATCTTTATATCCTCGTATACTTTTTCGTAGTTTTCACGGTCGGTGTTGAACATTCCGTTGAGTTTGTCCGCCGCTTTCTTGACGATATGCGCGGCGATCTTGGTGACGTAACCGTTGTTCTGCAGATAGCTTCTCGAGACGTTGAGCGGAAGCTCGGGACAGTCGAGCACGCCGCGAAGCATCAGAAGATAGTCGGGGATCACTTCCTTGATGTTGTCGGCGACGAACACCTGATTGTAATAAAGCTTTACCTGACCTTCGATCGGCTCGAATTCGGCGTTGAGCTTCGGGAAATAGATGATGCCTTTGAAATTGAGCGGATATTCCGCGTTTATATGCACCCAGAAAAGCGGGTCCCGGTAATCGTGAAATACCTTTTTGTAAAAGGCTTTGTACTCGTCCTCGGTGCATTCTGACGGCTGCTTCATCCACAGCGGCTTCGTGTCGTTTATCTGCTCGGGCTCTTTTTCTTTCTCAGACTCGGCCTCCGTCTCTTCCGAGAAGAAGATCGGCACGGGCATGAACGAGCAGTACTTTTCAAGTATCTCCCTGATCTTCGAGCCGTCGAGCAGCTCTTTTTCGTCGTCGCTTATCTTCATTATGACGGAGGTGCCGCGTTCTTCGCGATCGGACGGGAACGTCTCATACTCGCCCTCGCTGTCGCAGACCCATTTCACCGCGGGGGCGCCGGTGTAAGATTTCGATTCGACCGTGACGGTCTGCGATACCATGAACGACGAATAGAATCCGAGGCCGAAATGGCCGATTATGCCCTCCTGCGGCTTGCCGCTCTCGTCCTTTTCGTATTTCTGAATGAATTCGACGGCGCCGGACAGCGCGATGTTGCAGATATATCGCTCGAGCTCGTCCGCGGTCATGCCGATGCCGTTGTCGGTGACGGTGAGCGTGCCCGCGGTCTTGTCGAGCACGACGTCTATCCTGTAATCCTGCTCCGGCAGCGAGATCTCGCCGAGAGAATCGAGCCTTTTAAGCTTCGTGACGGCATCGCAGCCGTTGGAAACGATCTCGCGCAGGAATATATCCTTATCGGAATAAAGCCATTTTTTTATTATCGGGAACAGATGCTCCGAATCGACGGAGATGCCGCCCTTCTTTACGTTTTCAGACATGATGATCCTCCTTGTATGACGTTTGTATATATTTTACACCGTCTTTTGGCGGTTGTCAACGATAAAATATGAATTTTCCATTATCGTATAAACGGCCCCCGGACTGTCAACAATACGGCAGAACAAAAGAAAGGAAGAACAGTCATGACAGATAATGAAGATATTGAAGAAATAAAGCAGGAAAAGGCCGCGAAGATAATCTATATCGCGCTCACGGCGGTGATAGTTCTGACGATGATAATCTCCGTCGTCTCTGCGGTCAACCGCAGGAACCGCGCAAAGACGCCGCCGGCGGATGTCACGGTGACGGACGGCACGACCGCGCCGGATCAGGGCGTCATACCGCAGATCACCGCGCCCGCCGACACGATCAGACCGCAGCAGAAGCCGCAGGAGACGAAGCCCGCGCAGACGGAGTCCGAAATAACGGAGCCCGCACAGTCCGCCGCGGAGCCGCAGGAGCAGGACGAGCCGGCGAGCGCGGAGAGGATATTCGTCGTCCCGGTCAACGGCAGCGTGATCAAAGATTACACGATGGACATGCCGGCGTATTCCGTCACGATGAACGACTACAGAGTGCACAACGGCATGGATCTCAGAGCGTATCCGGGCGACCCGGTCTGCGCGTTCGCCGACGGCGTTGTGACGGAGATCTACTTCGATCCCATGATGGGGCAGACGGTCGTGATAGACCACGGCAAAGGCTTGCAGTCGGTATATCAGAACCTGCAGGTGACGCTTCCGGACAAGACCGAGGTCGGAGCGGCGGTGTCCGCCGGCGACGTGATCGCAGCGGTAGGCGAGACGTCTCTCGTCGAATGCGCCGAGGTGACGCATCTGCACTTCTCGCTGAAAAAAGACGGCGCTTTCATCTCGCCGTCGGATTATCTCGGACCGGTATACGCGACCGAGGAATGACCGGAAAAAGGAAAAAGGGCGCACGGCGTGCGCCCTTTAATTTTTTGTCTTATTTCTTCTTTTTCTTGCTGAGGATGACTCCGGCTGCAACGCCCGCCGCAACTACCACGACGCCGGCGATGATGCCGATGATGAGACCGGTGTTGGATTTTCCGCTCTTATCGTCGACTTTCTTCGTCGTATTGGGTGCGTTGGTGGTGTCGGGAGCATCGGTCGCCGCGGTGTCGGCCTTGGTATCGGCTTCGGTCGCGGGAGCGTCGGTCACGACAGCGGTGGTCTCTTCGATCTTTTCGCCTTCCTTGACGTAAACCGTCTTGAGATAGAAGACCTGATCTTCCTCGTCGGACGTCGACGGGTCAAGGCGGAGAGATCTTATCTCGCCGGTCCAGTTGCCCTTGTCGTCATCGAACATGTCGATCTCGAGATCGGTGAATTCGGACGCGGGATCCATGTAGTATTTGATATGGTTGGAAGCGAGGTCGGAAGAACCCTTCGCGGTGAAGAACACTTCGCCGGTCACGTCTTCCACGTCGGTCATGTAGGTGAGGCAAAGGAGGTTGTATTTATCGCCGTCGAAGCGCTGCTCCTTCTTCATCGGGAGCGTGAAATACGGGTCGCTGCCGGTGGTCGTGATCTTGAGGCAGCCTTTCGCCTCGTCATACTCGAACGTGCAGTTGTTGCCGGTGCCGACCTTGGCGACCATAGCGGGATCCGTGAAATCGCAGATCACTATCCTGTCGGCCGGTCCGTCGGGCTGCTGCGTATCTTCGGGCTCGGTCGTTACCTGCGGTACGACGCTCGGATCGACTTCAGCCGTTTCAAGTTCGCGCGGATCCTGGGTTATGTTAAGAGGAGTCGAACGGAGGACCGTTCCGGGGATGGCGCTGCTGCCGGAGCCGTGGTCGCCTACGTAGAGGTAGCCGCCGCCGTAGCCGCATCCGGAGAGCGAGTAGATCTGATCCTCGTAAACAAGCTCGGCGACCTGGGAAAGGTCGGACTTGTTGAGGACGACTACCTTGGAGTTATCGTCGTCGTAAGTGGTGACGAACAGATAATCGCCGGCGGTGCAGATGCCGTATGCCTGCGGGATCTCGACCTGGCTGACGATGCTCTTACCGTCGGTTTCGATCTTGATCACGTGGCTGCCCTTGGAATAAGAGCTGCCGTCCGCCTTGTAGCAGAGGTACAGATAACCGTCAACGTCAACGGCAATGTAGCCCGGGTCGGACTGTGAGCCGGTGAGCTCGTTATAGTCCACGACGCCGTTCACGCCGAAGCCGTCGTAAAGTTTCATATCCGTGACGTCGGTGACGTCGTAGCAGCGGATAGTGTCTTTATTATAGCAGGTCACGACGTAAAGCAGTATTCTGTCGCCGATCTTGACGGATGCGACGCCGTTGATACCGACTCTGGTCGTGTCGAGATCCTCGGTGATGTACGAGATCTCGGTCATGAAGCCTTCTTCATCGGGCGTGGTATCTACGCAGGCGATGGAGATGTAAGAAGTATTGGGCACGTCGTGCGTGATACCGACGAACAGATAACCTCTGCAGTCGACCGCAAGGCCCTTCGGATAGTTGTTGTTTGCAACAACGCCGTCATAATCGTCGTTTTCGATCTCGGGAACGTACTGGGCTACGTGTTCGCCGGTCGCCGTGTCGATCTTGGAAACGTGACGGTAGCTCTGCAGGAAGCCGCCGTATACGTACTTTCCGTCGGGAGAAGCCGTGAAGCCTCTCATCTGGAAGCCGTTTTCCTCATCGCCGCCGTCAAGGTCGACGAGCAGCTCGAGAGAAGCGCCTTTGAAGGCGTCGTCGTTCTGTCCCGCAAAAGCAGGTACCGCGGCCGCGCATACGAGAAGCACGCAGATAACCGCAGCAAAAAACTTTTTGATCATTTCAATTCCTCCAATGTTTTTTTGGTTTGCTGTATTATAACATTTCCGTTAGTAAAAGTCAAGATATAACGGAAATTATTTTCCCACGCAGAATTTGCCGAAGATCTCGCCGATTATATCGTCGTTCACTTCCCTGCCGTCCAGTCCCGCGAGCGCGGACAGCGCGTCCTCGAGGTCGAGGCAGGCGACGTCCTGAGTCTGTCCCGCGTCAAGCGCACCGATCGCCGAGCGCAGCGACGAGGCAAAACGCGTCATCTGCGAATACTGGCGCTCGTTTATCAGATGCGGCGCGGCGTAGTCTATGCCGCCCTGCAAAAACAGATCGCAGACCTCTTTTTCAAGCAGATCCGTGCCCTCTCCGGTCTTCGCGCTGATATGTACGGTGCGCTCGAATATGCCGTCGTAGTATTCTCCGCCGCCCTCGTCTGATTTGTTTATCACGGCGATGACGGGAGCGCTCAGTTCTTTCAGCCCGTCGATGAACTGTCGCTCCGCTTCGTCAGGCTCCGCGCCGCCGTCGAAAACGGCGAGCACGAGTCCGGCGTTTTTGATAGCGTCGCGCGCGAGCCCGACGCCGATCCGCTCGACCGTGTCGGTCGTCTCGCGTATGCCCGCGGTATCGGACAGGCGCAGCGTCACGTCGCCGAGCACGGCTTTGCCGGTCACGACGTCGCGCGTCGTGCCGGGGATCTCCGTGACGATCGCCGTCTGTCTGCCGGTCAGCAGGTTCATGAGCGACGATTTGCCGACGTTCGGCGCGCCGCAGATGACGGTGTCGATACCGTCGCAGACCGCGGACGCCTTCGCGTAGCCGGCCCTCAGGTTTTCGGCTCTGCCGAGCAGCGCCTCCGTTCTCCGCTTCAGCTCTTCGGGCGAAACGTCCGTCATATCCTCGTCGGGATAGTCGATATATGCGTATGTCTGAGCGATAAGATGCTTCAGCTCGTCGTACATCTCCGCGGCTTCGTTCGAGAGCAGACCTCTGTTGTTCGCGCCGGCGAGGCGGAGCGCGCCGACGGATTCCGCGTCGATCACGTCCATGATCGCTTCCGCGGCGGTCAGCCGGAGCTTTCCGTTGACGAACGCGCGCTTTGTGAATTCCCCGCCCCCGGCGGGCACGGCGCCGGCGTCATAAAGCGCTCTCAGTATAAGCGACGATACGAGCATGCCGCCGTGACAGCAAAGCTCCGCCATATCCTCGCCGGTATATGATACCGGCGCGCGGTACACGGTCAGCATGCCGTCGTCTATCGCGCCGCCGTCGTATATGAAATCGCCGTAATAAGCGTGAGCGGGCGAAAGCTCCTCGACCCGCCTGCCGTTTCTCGGGCAAAAGACCGCGGAGGCGATCTTCAGCGAGTCCGCGCCGGTCATGCGTATCATCGCTATCGCGCCTCTGCCGTACGGCGTAGAGAGCGCGGCAACAGTACTGTCGAATATCATATCATGCCTTTCTGCCGTTATAGAGCGTATCGTAAAGCCACGGCGAGCGCATCGTGTAGTCGTCGGCTTCGCGCAGCTGCCGAGTCATATCGCGGCGCAGTTTTAAAAGAAGCTCCGCGCAGTTCGCGTCGTTTGCCATGTTGTGAAGCTCATCCGGATCGGAGTCGAGGTCGTAAAGCTCGTCGATATCCGAGCAGTTCCACACGTATTTGATATGTCCGTCAGTTATCATCCTCTGAGTATACAGTCCGAACTGCTGTCCGTTATACGTGACGAGCGCGTATTCTCTGACCTTTTCCGGCGTCGTGCCGGTCAGATACGGATAAAGGCTCACTCCCTCGAGCCCGTCCGGCTTCGGGAGCCCGCAGATATCGAGCAGCGTCGGCACTATATCGAGCGCGTTTATGACCGGGTCGCCGACGGTCCCGCGGGCGCCGCCCGGCATGCGGATGACGAACGGCACGCGCGTGACGGACTCATACATCACGTAATGCTTGTCGAGCATTCGCCGCTCCCCGCACATGTCGCCGTGATCGGAGGTGTATATCACCACGGTATTCTCCGACAGTCCGGTTTCGTCAAGATACGAAAGCATCCTGCCGATCGCGTCGTCCGTCTGGCTTATCATACCGAAATAGAGGCTCTGCGTGCGTCTGAAAGTCTCCGCCGGCGTTTCGACGTTGTTCCAGTTAAGCACCATCTGGCGCTGCATATACGGTTTGCCGGTCAGATCGTCGTCAAAGGCGTTCCAGAGCTTCACGTCCCTGTACATAGACGAAAACGGCTCGCTCGGGCGGCACGGCAGGTGCGGCGCCTGGAAGTTCACCCTTATCTGGAACGGCGAGCCGGAGTATTTCTTCATAAGTTCTATCGCGGTATCGGCGGCGCGGTGCGTGTCGCTCTGATCGAGCGGCAGATCACACGGGTCGCCGAAGAAACCGTTTTCATATTCAGTGGTATCCCTGACGGCTAACGCCGGCGTCGGGATGAAATCGTCGTAGCCGAACTCGGTCGCCGGGCGGTCGCTGACGTGCCATGCGCCGATATATCCGCACTTGTAGCCCGCCTTTTGAAGGTCCGCCGACCAGGAGTAGTTGTCGGGTCCGAACGGGATCGACGGGATGCCCTGGTCGTAATTATAAAGCGTCCCGACGTGCTCCGGGCGTTTCCCGCAGACCATGCTGCGGCGCGCGGGGACACAGATCGGGTTCGGCGTATAGGCGAGCGAAAAATCCACGCCGCCCGCGGCGAGCGCGTCGATATTCGGCGTTTTTACGGGATACTGCCCGGTATAGCCGAGGCAGTCGCGCCTCTGCTGATCCGAGCAGATGAAAAGGATATTGTATTTCATTTTACGTTCACTTTGCATACGAGCACGTTGTGATCCGAGACCGGCACGGTCGTCGCGTCGACGGTATGCACGTCCGAAACGGAAATGCCTTTCGTGTAAAGCACGTTGTCGATGCTGACGTCGGCGTACGTGTGCAGATCTTTGTTGGCAAGCCTCACACCGCCGACGTGAGCCGACACGACCGCGGGCGACGTGTTGAAATCACCGCAGCACAGAAACGGCCTGCCGTAAGACGACAGGATGCCGTCGAGACATCTCATCGTATCGAGGTTCGCCGCCTCGCTCTCGCAGGACAGATGCGTATTGAACACCGTGACGGCGACTCCGTCGACGTCGAGTACGACGTATCCGCACGACGTTCCCTGCTTTGCGACTTCAACTTTGTAGTTTATCGTTTTTCTTTTCAGTATCGGGAACCGGCTGAGTATCGCCGTGCCGTATCTGCCGCCCTGAAACGGTCTTATCGTGATGAAATGACGGTAACGGTAGCCGGCGCGACGCGCGATGACCGCCGCCATATCGACGCCGCCGGAGCGCGCGCAGCCGCGGTCGACCTCCTGCAGGGCTATGACGTCGGCCCCGACCGAACGGATCAGGTCCGCGACGGCGAAAAGGTCCTTTTCGTCGTATCTTCCGAACATTTTGGAGCAGGCGCCGATATTGAACGACGCAAGTGTGAATTTTTTCATCCTCTGAACTTCTCCGCAGTCTTGTTTATATCCTCTACGGCGCATTCGACCGTGTAGTCGTTTCTGCACTGGCTCGAAAACAGCAGTCCGTTCTCGCCGTAGATATTCAGATCGTAATATTTCACCGTGATTTTTCTGCCGTGGATCGTGTAAATGCGCTGCGCGGCGTCGATCGAGGCGCGTTTGATGTCGGAATACTTTATGACTTTATATTCGTCGTCGACGCCCTCCTCTGTCAGATGCACGGTGCGCGAGGCGGTGCAGACCGCGTCCTCCGTGAAATACAGCCGGCAGCGGACGTATCTGTCCGTGCGGTACACGCCCTCCTTGTCGCGCCGGACGTACGGCGTGTCGTAATACAGATACGACTGCATAAGGAGCGGGTTTATGTAGGGCAGCTCCTTTCCGTACAGGTCGAGGTCGAAATACGCCTTCTCGTCGAACCCGCGCAGCTCGTTCTCGACGTCCTCGTTTATATCCGCTTCACTCGACCGGCGCATCAGCTGACCGAAAAACATCACGCAGCCCGCCGTAAGCACGGCGAGGAACACGATAGGGATATAGGCGACGTTGTCCTCGTCTATCGGCCAGATGTAAAACAGCACGAACGCCGCTATTATCAGCATGAAGCCGATATACATGACCGCTCTTTTATTCTCGAAATATCTTCTGTTCTTATCGTAATACATTTTTTCCGACGCCGAGCCGCGGCGCCTCCGATATTATTGGCTTTTGTTCATTATACAACAACGAAATGGCGTTTGGCAATACAAAAAGGTGTTATAAATGTAAATAATGTTCAAATAACAACGCTGTCGTCCGGGAATGTTCCGTTATACCGAAAATATCGCTTGACAAATTTTCGTTTTGTGGTAAAATGAAATCACTCGGGAGCGTCACCGGCTCCCCTGAATTTTCAAAGAGAGGAGTTGATCGGTGTGATTAAAACGGAAAAGGTGATCCCCGCATAACTCCCGGGCTTTGACCTTTCGGCTTATACGGGGGCTCCGCGGCCGTCCTTGCGGCGGCTGCGGGGCGTTTCTTGACGACCCGCAGGGAAAGAAAGGCGAAAAAATGAAATACGTGAACGCAAGGGGGCTCCTGCCTCCCGAGCTTTTGTCGCAGATACAGAAATACCGCGACGGATGTCTTATATACATACCGAAGCGCGGCAAAAAGGCGGTCTGGGGCAAAAGGAACGGAGCGCGCCGCAAGTACGATGAGCGGAACCGCGAGATATACAAGAAACACGCGGCGGGCATCCCGGTGAAAGAACTGTCAGAATCATATTTTCTGTCAGAGGACAGCATAAGAAAGATCATAAGACGAAAAAACGGAGAACGTCGGTGACGGCGCGCTCCGTTTTTTGTTTTTATCAGATCTGCCGCAGCAGCCGCAGACCGTTTTCGTAATTTTTCATGAACGAGTCAAAGCCTTCCGCACCTTTTGGATCCGGATAAAGCGTAGAAGACCGCGCGCGGCTGAATACGTCGCGGTCGAGCCAGTCGGCAAGCGTCTGCCCCTCTCCCTCGGTCATATACGCGGCGAGCAGCGACATGCCCCACGCGCCGCCTTCTCCCGCGGACGACAGGACCGTCACGGGGACTCTGAACGCGTCCGCGAGGATCTGCTGAGCCACGCCCGGGATCTTGAACAGACCGCCGTGCGCGTTGAGCCGCGACGGCGCGGCGACGCCTCCGTCGGACAGTATCTTCATACCGATCCGCAGACCGGCGACGGCGGCGCAAAGCTCCGCGCGGAACAGGTTCGCGAGACTCAGTCTGCCGTCGAACGGGCGGTAAAGCGCCGGGATCCCCGCGCGCACCCCGGCTATCGGCTCGGCGGCGATGAAATTGTACGCCGTGACGCCGCCGCAGTCCGGGTCGGCGTTTTTCGCGTTGTTGTAAAGCATCGAATAAAGCTCGGTCTTGCCGGGGTCTTCTCCGAGCATGCGGGCGAATTCGCCGAACACGCCGACCCAGTTGTCGAGCTCCGTACAGCCGTTGCAGCTGTGTATCAGCGCGGTGTCGGCTCCGTCCGGCGTCTTGACGGAATCTATCTCACGGAAGACGCGGTCAAGCGGCTTTTGCAGCGTCAGCAGCGCGAACACGGACGTTCCGGCCGAGACCGAGCCCGTGCCCGGGCGCACGCTCGCCGTCGCCGCCATGCCGGTGCCGGCGTCGCCCTCCGGCGGACAGACCGGGATGCCCGGCAAAAGCGTCCCCGTCGGGTCGAGGAAGCGCGCTCCTTCCGCTGTCAGATAAGCGCCCTTCGCGCCTGCCGGCCTTATCTTCGGCAGGATCGAGACTATATCCTGTTCGTATCCGAGTTTTGCGGCGGCTTCGTTGAATTTGCTCGCCATTACCGGATCGTATTCACCGCCGCTGACCGGGAACATGCCGGACGCCTCGCAGAGCCCGACCTCGTTTCTGCCGGTGAGCAGGAAGTGGATGTAACCGGAAAGCGTCGTAAGATATGCGACGCCGGGTACGTGCGGCTGCTTTTCGAGCATCGACTGAAAATAGTTCGCCGCGCTCCATCTCTGCGGAACGTGGAAGCCGAAAAGTTCCGTCAGCGTGTCCGAAGCTTCTTTCGCCCGCGCGTTGCGCCATGTGCGAAACGGCGTCGGCTGATGCATTTCGCGATCGAACACGAGGTATCCGTGCATCATCGCGGAAACGCCCATGGCCGTGACCGAAGTCAGCTTTTTCCCGGTCTTGCTTTCATAATCTTTCCGCAGACCGGCATAGCATGCCTGAAGTCCTTCCCGCGCCGCTTCGAGCGGATACGTCCAGTATCCGTCCTCATACGAATTTTCCCAGTCGTATCCGCCGGACGATATGACGTTGTGCTCCGCGTCGGTCAGCTGCGCTTTGATCCTCGTCGAGCCGAGCTCGATGCCGAGAAACAGTTTTTCATTGCCGTTCATATTTTTATTCTCCCGTTGATCGTAACGGACGTATGCCCGCGCATTCATTATAAACCGTATTTTTCGCGCTGTCAAGCAAATTAAACGTAAAAACGGTTGATTTTTGACGGTGTCCGTGATATAATGATATAAATGACAAACATCCGGAGTGTTTTATGCTCAAAGAAATTTATTCCGGACTCGGGCCGGCGGCGGTGACCATTATTTCGGTCTCGTTCATGCTGCTGCTCGGGTTCCTGATGACGCGGATAACGTCGCGGCTGAGACTGCCGAACGTGACCGCGTACATACTCACCGGCATACTGATCGGCCCGTTCTGCCTCGATATCGTCCCTGCGGAAATAGTCGAGGGAACGGAGTTTCTGCCGGATATCGCGCTGGCTTTCATCGCGTTCGGGACGGGTGAATTCTTCCGTTTCGACTCGCTGAAAAAGAACGGCGGGAAGGTCACGGTCATCACGCTGTTCGAGTCGCTCGTCGCGTCGGTGTTCGTGTTCGTCCTGACGTTCTTTGTACTGAGGTTAAACACGGCGTTTTCCGTCGTGCTCGCGGCGCTCGCCGCCGCGACGGCGCCGGCTTCGACGCTTATGACGATACGGCAGACGAAGGCGAAGGGCGACTTCGTCGAAACTCTTCTGCAGGTCGTCGCGCTCGACGATATGATCGGCCTGCTCGCGTACAGCATCGCGATCTCGTTCGCCGTGGCGTCCCAGACGGGCGGCGGCGCGAACGTGTGGGACATAATCAAACCGATACTGATAAACGTCGGCGTCATAGCGCTCGGCGGTCTGTTCGGCTTCGTACTGAAGCTGATAATCTCGAAAAGCAGCAGCAGCGACAACAGGCTGATCATGTCGGTATCGCTTCTGTTCGCGTTCTGCGGCATCTGCGCGATGCTCGGCATTTCCCCGCTGCTCGGCTGTATGTCTATGGGAACGGTATATATGAATCTGAGCCGCGACGACAAGCTCTTCAAACAGCTCAACTATTTCAGCCCGCCGATACTGCTGCTCTTCTTCGTCAGATCCGGCGTTTCGTTCGATCTCAACGCGCTGATAAAGCCGTCCGGCTCGGTCGGCGTTTATCCCTTGCTGCTCGTCGGCGTGCTGTATTTCATAGTCAGGATCGCGGGCAAATACGCGGGAGCGTTCGCCGGATGCGCCGTCGTCGGAAAGCCGCGTAAAACGCGCGATTTCCTCGGCCTCGCGCTGATACCGCAGGCGGGCGTGGCGATAGGTCTCGCCGCGATGGGCGCGCGTGCGCTCGGCGGAGAAACCGGCGCGGCGCTGAACACGATAATCCTCGCTTCGAGCGTGCTATACGAGCTGATCGGCCCGGCGTGCGCGAAACTTTCGCTTTATCTTTCCGGTTCGTACTCGGATAAGATCGAGGATATCGCGCCGGTCGAGACGGAGCCCGGCGGCGTGAAAAAGACCGAAGTTGAGATACTTATCGAGAGGATAAACAAGATCAGGAGCGAGCTTCCGCAGGAAAACCCCGCGGAAAAGGCTTTCACGGAGGCCGCGGAAAACTACAACCCGTATCTGCCGGAAAAACGGCCCGGCATCAAACGGAAGAAATGAGGTAAAGATATGTTTGAACCGATTGGAAAACTGCTCGGGGAATGGTCGCTCGAACTCAACGTATGGTCGGTGGTGCTGCGCGTCGCGCTCTCGATGATACTGTCCGCGGTGATCGGCTGCGAGAGATCGAGCAAACGTCATTCGGCGGGTCTTCGCACGTTCATCGTCGTATCGCTCGGTATGACGCTCGCGATGATCACGGATATGTACATATTCACCCTGACCGACAAAAATATTTTCATAATCTCCGGCGCCGCGGTCATCGCGATAGCGACGATAACGGTCAATTCGATCCTGTTCAGCTCGAAAAACCAGATCAAAGGCCTCACGACTTCCGCCGGCCTTTGGGCGGTCGGTCTGATCGGGCTGACGCTCGGCGCGGGTCTTTACACGGTCTCGCTGATCGGGTTCGCCGCGGTGCTGATCTGCATGGCGTTCTTCACCGGTATCGAGAGATATCTGAAAAACCGTTCGAATCATTTTGAAGTTCATCTCGAACTGACTTCGAGCACGGATCTGCGTGATTTCATAACGACGATACGCCGCCTCGGGCTGATCGTCGACGACATCGAGGTAAATCCCGCGTATCTCAATTCGGGACTCGCGGTCTACACGGTCTCGCTTTCGATCAACAGTCCGGAACTGAAAAAGTATAAGACGCATAAGGAGATAATCGAAGCGCTGTCTACTATCGAATACGTAAGCCATATTGAAGAGATCAGCGGATAAACGCAAAACCGGCTGCCGGAGAGGCCCGACCGTCTTAAGGAAGTTTTTTCGCCTCACGTTCGAGTGGTGAGTAAGTGCGCACTTAACAAAAGCAGACTGAGAACAAAATCAGTCTGCTTTTTCGTGTTCAACCGGTATAATGAAGACGTTCGCTTCGCTCACTAATGAAGACGGGCTATGCCCTAAT
>JAGDCE010000330.1 GCA_017958705.1 Clostridia bacterium | reverse complement strand
CTTTCCCCTCCCGTCATTCTACGAATGAGGGGGGCGCGCGGCCGGCCTGTAGGGGGTCGGCGCCCTCGGCGTCCGGCTTACCGCCTTCTCCGTAGGGCGGGGGTTCACGGAGAGGGGGGCGGGGAGTCCCCAAAAGCGCCGCGATCAGCGGCGCACCGATCGTCGCGAAGCGACACCTATGTCAAAACCATTCACGGGAAGGCGTGCTTCCCGAAAACAATACAACCAACCACAATGGAGGGCTGATCTATGACCCCGATGATGCGGCAATACTTTGAGATAAAAAATCAATACAAAGACCACATCCTGATGTACCGTCTCGGCGATTTCTACGAGATGTTCTTTGACGACGCCAAGACCGCGTCGAGGGTGCTCGAGCCCACGCTCACCGGGCGCGACTGCGGCGAGGACGAGCGCGCGCCGATGTGCGGCGTGCCGTTCCACAGCGTCGAGCCGTACATTGCAAAGCTTGTGAACAACGGTTACAAGGTCGCCATCTGCGAACAGCTCGAGGATCCGGCGACGGCGAAGGGTATCGTGAAGCGCGGCATCATCCGCATAATAACGCCCGGCACCGTTACCTCGTCCGAGATGCTTTCCGAGGACAAGAACAACTACGTCTGCTCGATATACGCGGACGGAGACGGCGCGGCGCTCTGTTTTGCCGACGTCTCCACCGGATATATCGGCGCCTGCTCCGTGGATGGCGAAGACGCGCAGCGCCGTATGATAAACGAGCTCGCGGCGTTCTGCCCGAAGGAGATAATCACGAGTTTCCCGCTGTCCGAGATGCCGACGCTCGCCGATCATATAAAGAACCGCATGAGCTGCACCGTCAACGAAAACGAGCCGGAGCGCTTCTGGGAGATCAAGGCCGCGTCGCTGTGCCGCAAGCAGTTCCCGAACTGCGACGTCTCCGCTCTGCCGCCGGCTCTCGTCTGCGCCGTCGGCGCGGCGATAGATTACGTGACGGAAACGGCAAAAACGGACATATCTTATATAGACACCCTCTCCCTTTACGAGGCGGACGGCGCGCTTGAGATCGACGCGAACACGCGCCGCAGTCTCGAACTCTGCGAATCCATGCGCACGGGCGAAAAAAAGGGCTCGCTCCTCTGGACGCTCGACTGCACTAAGACGGCGGGCGGCGCGAGGATGCTGCGCAAATGGGTAGAGCTTCCGCTTTGCAGCGTAGCCGAGATACAGCGCCGCCAGGACGCGGTGTCCGACCTGTTCTCCGACTTCATGATCCGCGAGGAGCTGTGCGAAGGTCTGCGCGGCGTGCTTGACCTCGAACGTCTCGCCGCCAAGCTCGTATACGAGACGGCGAACGCGCGCGATCTGCGCGCCATCGCCCAGTCCGCGTCGAAGCTGCCGCACGTGCGCGAGCTGATCGGCCCGTGTCAGAGCGAGATGCTCCGCTCGATCCGCGACAACACCGACGACCTCTCCGATCTGTGCGAGCTTATCGAATCCGCGATCGTCGAGGAGCCGCCGTTCTCGATCCGCGAAGGCGGTTTCATAAAAGAAGGCTACTCGAAGGACGTCGACTATCTGCGCAGCGTCATGAAGGACGGCAAGCGCTGGATCTCGGAGCTTGAAGCGGCGGAGCGCGACAAAACGGGCATCAAGAACCTGCGCGTCTCCTACAACCGCGTTTTCGGCTACTATATCGAGGTCAGCAAATCGTTCATCAGCCAGGTGCCGGACAGATACATAAGAAAACAGACGCTCGCGAACTGCGAGAGATACATAACCGAAGAGCTCAAAGAGCTCGAGTCTTCGATGCTCGGCGCCTCGGACAAGGTCGTCAAGCTCGAATACGACATGTTCGTCGAGATCAGGCGCCACCTGTGCGACAACATCGCGCGCATCCGCGCCTCGGCCGACGGGATCTCACGCCTCGACGCGCTGCTTTCTCTCGCCGTCGCCGCGGAAAAATACGGCTACGTCCGTCCCGAGGTCAATTACGGCGACGTGATAAACATCAAAAACGGCAGACATCCGGTCGTCGAGCGCTTCACCGAGGAGCCTTTCGTGCCGAACGACACTTATCTCGACACGCAGAAAAACCGGCTGCTTTTGATCACCGGCCCGAACATGGCGGGCAAATCGACGTACATGCGCCAGGTCGCGCTGATAACGGTAATGGCGCAGATCGGCTCGTTCGTGCCGGCGACAGAGGCGATTATCGGCGTTGCGGACAAGGTCTTCGCGCGCGTCGGCGCGGCGGACGACCTCGCGTCAGGCACGTCGACGTTCATGCTTGAGATGAACGAAGTCTCCTACATCCTCAAACGCGCCACGAAAAAGAGCCTCATTATATACGACGAGATAGGCCGCGGCACCTCTACCTTCGACGGAATGTCGATCGCGCGCGCCGTAGTCGAGTACACGGCTTCGAAGATCGGCTGCAAGACTCTGTTCGCTACGCATTATCACGAGCTGACCGAGATGGAAGGCGTCGTCGACGGCATAGTGAACTACAACATAGCTGCAAAAAAGCGCGGCGACACGATAAGCTTTCTGCGCAAGATCGTGAAAGGCGCGGCGAACGACAGCTACGGCATAGAGGTCGCGGTGCTCGCCGGCGTTCCGAAGAAAGTGATCACGCGCGCCCGCGAGGTGCTCGCGGACATCGAATCAAAGATGCCGGAGCGTCAGCGCACGCGCCCGGCGAAATCGCTCGAGGATCTTAACATAACGATGGAAACGGTGGTATCTGACGAGATACGCGAGGCGGTTGAGGCCGTGGATCTGAACACCACGACTCCGCTTGAGGCGTACGATCTGCTCCGCAAGCTGAAAGGGATGCTCTGATGTCAATTATCAACGTTCTTGATTTCAAAACGGCGAATCTGATCGCCGCCGGCGAGGTCGTGGAAAGACCCGCTTCGGTGGTAAAGGAGCTCGTCGAAAACTCGATAGACGCCGGCGCGCGCAAAATAACGGTCGAGATCCGGGGCGGCGGCGTGTCGATGATCCGAGTCACAGACGACGGCTGCGGAATGTCGGCGGACGATCTGCCGCTCTGCATCCTGCGCCACGCGACGAGCAAGATAGCGACGGGAGACGATCTCGCCGCGATCGGCACGCTCGGCTTCCGCGGAGAAGCTCTCGCCGCGACGGCGGCGGTCAGCCGCATGAAGATAACGTCAAAGCGGCGCGCCGACGCGACTGGTCACGCGATAAACGTGACCTACGGCGTATGCTCGCCCGTGACCGAGACCGGCTGCCCCGACGGCACGGTCGTCACCGTGTCGGAGCTGTTCTCCAACGTCCCCGCGCGCCGGAAATTCCTGCGTCAGGACAAGACGGAGGCGGCGGCGGTCGCGTCGGTCTGCGAGAAGCTCGCGCTGTCTTCGATCGACGTCTCGCTGACGTTCATCTCCGACGGCGTCCGCCGGTTCTCCACCGCGGGCGACGGCGATCTTAAAAACGCGGTCTACGCCGTGCTCGGCAGGCAGGTCGCCGCCGAGCTGATCCCCGTCGACGGCACGTCCGGCGGCATAACCGTCACCGGCGGCGTCGCCTCTCCGCTGCTCGCGCGCCCGAACAGAGCGATGGAGCTGTTCTTCATAAACGGAAGATATATAAAGAGCACCGTCATCTCGTCCGCGCTCGAGCAGGCACTCGTTTCGTTCTGCCCGGCGGAGAGATTCCCGTGCGCGGTACTGTTTCTGACGATGCATCCGTCCGTTGTCGACGTGAACGTCCACCCCTCGAAGCTCGAGGTCAAATTCAGCTCCGACCGGCCGGTCTTCGACGCCGTGTACTACGCGGTGAAGGCGGCGACGGAGGCGGGACAGCGGCCTCAGCTTCAGCCGCAGGCCGCGGAAGGACGGCGCGTCTCCCCGTTTCTGCCGGTAGTCGACGATAACGAAAAGCAGGAGCACGTGCAGATAAGCGCGTTCGACACCCGGACCGCTCAGCCCGAGCGCAGGCCGTTCGTACGCACGCCGGACCAGATCGACGGGCAGCAGAGCGCCGGCGCCGTCAGCGCGCCTTCGTTCTCGCAGCCGGACTTCGAGCCGTCGCAGGCAGTATCGGAGAGCTACGGCAGGCCGCTCGACCCGGCGCAGAGATACGAGCCGGCGCCGGCGCCGGAGCCGGAGCAGGAACCGGAGGGGCCGCACGGGCAATGGC
Source organism: Clostridia bacterium (assembly GCA_017958705.1). Classification (GTDB taxonomy): domain Bacteria; phylum Bacillota; class Clostridia; order Oscillospirales; family CAG-272; genus UBA1248. Next base: position 2,419 of record JAGDCE010000330.1, on the reverse strand, counting down.
GGTACATCGGCGAGGCGTTCGACACGTATCTGTTCGTCGAGGACGGCGACGAGGTGCTGATCATAGACAAGCACGCGGCGCATGAAAGACTGCGTTTTGAAGCGCTGAAAGCCGCGATGAACGATCACGCCGCTTCGAGCCAGCTCCGAATGATCCCGATAACGGTTCCGGTCACGGAGGAGGAAGCCGCAGCGGCGTCCTTATTCATGGAGGAGCTCGAGGCGACGGGATACGGGTACGAATTTGACAAGGGCGTCGTGAACATAACGCAGACGCCTTCGGGTCTTGACGACGACGAAGCCGAGGAGCTTTTCGTCGGTATGCTGTCGGAGCTCGCCGAAAACGGCGCCGCGCCGGGCATAGCGAAGCAGACGCTGTTCGAGCGCGCGCTTTATCAGGCAAGCTGCAAAGGCGCGATAAAAGGCGGCGACAAGAACGACCCCGCGGCGCTTGAAGCGCTCGTCCGCGAGCTGTACGCGCATCCGGAGATAACATACTGCCCGCACGGCAGACCCGTCGCGTTCCGGATGGCGAAGGCGGCGATAGAGCGCAGATTCGGCAGGACCTGACGGATCCGTAAACTTTGATTTTTTCACAAATTCCTCTTGACAAAGCGCGCGATGCGTGGTAAAATGACCGCGTCTTTTACAAACTGTCCGTGATTATGATCGTTTACCGGCTTTTTTGATCATGCCGAAGGAAAGGATGGTTTTAAAAATGGCGCAATACAAAACACACACGCTTTATTCAAGCCTTGCGGGGTCGTTTTTGCGGCGAATGCTGAAGGACAACGGCTACACGCAGGAGCGGTTCGCCGAAGAATTCGGCGTGAGCACGCGGCACGTCAGACGGTGGCTGCACGGCGGAATAAACTCGCTCGACACCGTACAGCAGCTGCTCACGTTCTTCGACGCTGAAGTCGGGGACGTCTTCAAAACAGAAGACGTCCCCGATCGCTTTTTTTGCGGAACAGGACGTAACACGTCCTTGCGCGCCGCCGTTTTTCGTGGTAAAATGCCGTCAAACGAAACAAGGAGGCAACAACAGTATGAACTTAAAAGAAGCGTTCCGCTGTCAGAACAAGCTCCGGGCGCTTGTAGACGAATGCGTCTCGGTGCTTCAAAGACAGTCGAATATAGTTAAAGTAAAAGAAATACACCTGCGCAACAAGATGATGCCGGAGACCGAGGACGAGGTCGTCGAAAGCGTCCCTGCAAACGAATTTGCGTCAGACGTAACGGCGCTGACGGAATTCGTCGTATATCTGCTCGGCGAAAAAGAAAAGCTCTGCGCCGCGATACGCTCGGCGAAAAGCGGGCTGCAGCTTGACATTGACGGCGAAAGCGGTCTCAATTATCTGAGACAGCGCGTGTCGGCAACGTTTCGCGAAATGACTTCGCTCCGCTCGAGCGAGGAGATAATCCGCGGCGGCGGATGCGGCTACAAATTCAACGCCGAGGGCAACCAGACCGCGTTCAAATGCGACCTGAAACGCGTCACGACGATAAACTTCGACAGAAACAAGCTGAAGAAACAGACCCGTGCGCTCGCCGAGAAGATCGACGAGGTCTCGGCGAAGATTGACGCCTGTACAGTCAACACACAAGTCGACTACGAGTCGCCGTTTGACGTCAACGACACACTGTCGGAGATTTTCGAATCGTTCCTTGAAAAGAAAATAACGGCCTGACACTCTCCCGGCGTCGGGTATGCGGCAGAGAGAATGAAAACCCCGACCGGTTCGGGTGCGGATGAACTGTGATACCGCACGTTTGTATGGATATTTACCGGAGTTTTATATGATCGTAAACATCCTTCACTGCGACCGCAACTCAACGCACAACGCAGACCGCAACGCGCATTTGCGCCACGCGCCCTTTCACGCTCACGTCTCAATAAAAAAAGAGGTTTGTTTATATGCCGTCCGATCCGCGACCGGCGACGCCGCAGGCGCAGCCGCAAACGGTGAATACGGCAAAAACGGTCCCGGCGGACAGGACCTCTGCCGTATACCCGACGCGAGGAAACGGGTGAGAGTTAAAAGTTAAGAGGCAAGAGGGAATAGTGAATAGTTTCGGAGTCTCTACGGGAACCCCCACAGCTCTTCGGTTCGCGGCGGGGAACCCCGGCTCCCACAGATCAGAGATCTGAGGGGGCGCGATGCCGTAGGGGTCGGCTACGTGAACCCCCGTTGCTCTCCGGTTCGCAACGGGGAACCCCTAACGACGACCCACTGCCTAAAGTCTTAACCGAACAAACGGTAAAGAATAAAAGGTAAGCGCGCGGGTGGTGGGGGGGACGCCCGCGCGCGCGGCTGACGCCGCAAGAAGATGATATATTTTGATGTCGCAAAATTCGATAGATTTGCGCGTCGCATAGCTCCGCGCTCGATATGGCTTCGCCGGGAAAGGCCGTAGGG
>JAGDCE010000329.1 GCA_017958705.1 Clostridia bacterium | reverse complement strand
CGAGCGCTCGAACAGCAGCGGCATCTTCTGACCGCCGCGCTTGATGAATCTGAAATCGGTTATCTCGATCTCATCGCCCTTTTCTGTCTCGCTGAAATAGAGCTTGAGCCCGGTGATCGTGCCATGCAGATCGTTCATGAGAGTGCAGGGGATCACTATCGTGCGCTCCTCGCCCGCGTCGAAGCGGTGGACGAGCTGTCTGTCGGGGCTGTATACCTTCTCGCCGTCAACGCAGAGGAAAAGGCCGAGTATGTCGCATATGTTAGATTTTATCTTTATCTGCACCGCGTCGAATTCCCCGGACGGGATCTGCAGCCCTTCAAGTCTTATCATGGGATCCGACGGCGACGAGATCGTGAAAGTCGTTTTGCCGTCCGCGGTCTTCAGACCTTTTATATCTGATCCGATGAATTTGCCGCTGTATTCAGCGATAAGGTCGACCGTCGCCTCGCTGCCGTCGTACGGGACTTTCGTCGCCTCTGACGTGAAGCCCTGATCGCGGAAGTGGAAATCGTAATAATAATATCCGAGTCTCTGGCTGTTCACCCTGCCGCTGAACAGCGAAAGGGAGGCGCGGTAGTATTCGCCGCTCTCGAGCCGTACGTACGCGTCCATGGAATTTTTGAAATACGGCACGCCCTTCGAGTTGGTGAACGAAGTCACCTGCATCACGTCGTTCTGCAGCACGTGATACGTGAGTGACATTTTTTGATTTGATATGGTGAAAGCGGTGCGGGCGCCGTCGGTGTATTTGCCCTGAACGCCGTTCGCGAGACCGGCGGCCGACACGATCGTGCTGTTCCAGTCGGCGCCGGAGAAATCGGCGTTCTCAACGTCCGTGCGCTCTTTCATCGGCCGCTCGTAAAATACCGGATCCTCGTCGATTATCGGGCCTTCCGTCTCCGGCTCCGTGACGGGTTCCGTCACCTCGTCCGTAACCGTGCCGGTGTCCTGAATACCCGTTGTTTCATCGGACGGTTGAGCTGCCGTCTCCGATCCGGTCGGCGGATCCGTGTCCGTGACTGTATCCGATCCGCTGCACGCCGCAAGTGAAACGAAAACGGCTGCGATCAAAACGGCGGAAACGATACGTTTAAACATTCTGGAAAATTCCCTTCTGAGACTTTATTATTCTTTTATCGATTTTATCATAACGCACGCGTTAAATCAATACCTTTGCATATTTATTTCAAATAATTTAACTTAATACTGTATGAGTAAGCCGGATGAAAATTTACCGAAAATCAGCGAAAACCACTTGATTTTTCACACAGATGTGATATAATAAAGAAAAACGGAGGATCAAAAAAATGGAACTCGGCAACATTTTAGGCAAAGTCAAAGATCTCGTCGGCAGCGCTGACAAAATCAAACAGCTCGTGGATCAGCTTCCCGAGGGGATAAAGAAAAAAGTCGCTCCCCTGATAGAAAAATTCACCGGCGGCGATACGGCGGCCGGCTCAAAAGCGGTCAAGATCCTTGAAAAGAACAAGGATAACGACGTTGTGCAGAAGCTTCTCGAACTGCTTCCCAAAAAATAAAAACAAAAAAACGCCTGCGATTTTTCGCAGGCAGTTTTTTATTGGATCTCAACGGCCACTCTGTCGCCTTTGCGGTTTCCCGCGGCTCTCATAACGGAGCGGATCGCCTTTGCGATCTTTCCGTGCTTTCCTATCACCTTTCCCATATCGTCCGGATCTGCGGAAAGCACAAGGACGATGGTCCCGTCTTCACTTTCGCTGACGTCGACCGCCACGTTTTCCGGCTTGTCGACTATGGCGCGCGCCATGTCAGCGAGCATTTTTTTGTATGCTTCCATTGTTTTTTCCGTTTCTCCGACGCTGACAGAGCTCACGTCCGTGCCGTCGGTGCAGCGGACGCGGCTTAACTTCACTTGGAGATGATGCCGCTCTTTACGAACAGTGATCTGACCGTCTCGGTGGGCTGAGCGCCGTTCTTGAGCCAGGCGCCGGCCTTTTCGGCGTCGATCTTGACTTCCGCCGGTTCCTTCATCGGATCGTACGTGCCGATCTCTTCTATGAATTTACCGTCTCTGGGGGAACGGGAATCCGCGACAACAACGCGATAGTAAGGGTTCTTTTTTGCCCCTATTCTTTTGAGTCTGATTTTGACTGCCATTTTTGGTATTTCCTTTCGTTTAATTATATATGATCCCGTAAGGGTCATTATCTGAATCCGAAGCGACGGCCGAGCGATTTGCCGCCGTCGCGGTTGAACTGCTTCATCAGCTTCTGAGTCTGCTCATACTGCTTGAGAAGCCTGTTCACGTCCTCCACCTTCATGCCGCAGCCGGCGGCGATGCGTTTTTTGCGGGAGGAGTTTATGATAGAGGGCTTGACCCTCTCCTTCGGCGTCATCGACTGGATGATCGCCTTCGTCCGGTCTATCTGCCGGTCGTCTATCTGAACGTCGCGGAGCGCCGCGGCGTTCGCGCCGGGTATCATCTTGAGGACGTTTTCGAGCGGACCCATGCGCTTGAGCTGATCGAGCTGGTCGAGATAGTCGCCGAGAGTGAAGGAGTTTTCCGCGAGCTTGCGCTCCATCTCCGCGGCTTTTTTCTCGTCTATCGCCGCCTCGGCTTTTTCTATCAGCGTGAGCACGTCGCCCATGCCGAGTATGCGCTGCGCCATCCTGTCGGGGTGGAACACCTCGAGCGCGTCCATCTTCTCGCCGACGCCGCAGAATTTTATCGGTTTACCGGTGATATACTTTACGGAGAGCGCCGCGCCGCCGCGCGTGTCGCCGTCGAGCTTTGTGAGGATCACGCCGGTAATGTCGAGCATGTCGTTGAACGTCTTTGCGACGTTGACAGCGTCCTGGCCGAGCATCGCGTCTATCGTCAGAAGTATCTCGTCGGGATCCACCGCGGCTTTGATCTTCTGCAGCTCCGCCATAAGCTCTTCGTCAATGTGAAGACGTCCGGCGGTGTCTATGATCACCACGTCGTTGCCGTATTTGACCGCGTGATTTATGCCGGCTTTCGCTATATCCACGGGGGAGAGCTTGTCGCCCATCGTGAACACCGGCACGCCGACCGATTCGCCGACGACCTGCAGTTGTTTTATAGCGGCGGGTCTGTATACGTCGCAGGCGACGAGGAGCGGGCGCTTTTCGTTCTTTTCCTTGAACAGCTTGGCGAGCTTTGCGCAGTGCGTCGTTTTACCGGCGCCCTGAAGGCCTACGAGCATAATGACCGTGGGCGGACGTGATGAGAATTTCACCTTTTCCGCCTGACCGCCCATGATCGACGTCAGCTCCTCGTTTACGATCTTGACGATCATCTGCGAGGGGACGAGCGATTCCATGACCTCGGTGCCGACGGCGCGTTCGGATACCGATCTGACGAACTCCTTGACTACCTTGAAGTTTACGTCGGCTTCGAGCAGCGCGAGCTTTATCTGACGCATGCCTTCCTTTATGTCCGCCTCGGACAGCTTGCCCTTGTTGCGGAAAACGGAGAAGGCGCGTGAAAGTTTTTCGGATAATGATTCGAGCATCTGTTACTCCTTGTTCAGAACGAGAGTCTGCCGAGCAGGGAATTGATGCGCTCTTTCGCCTCGTCGGACAGCGCCGACGAATCTATTTCGGATCTGACGAGACCGACCGTGCTCTCGTTTTCACGGTACTTTTCGTAAAGTCCGAGCTTCTGCTCGAAGTTTTCGAGCAGCTCGATCCCGCGCCTGAGACTGTCCCTGACTCCCTGACGCGATATGCCGGTGTTTTCCGCCACCTCGGACAGCGACAGATCGTCGTTATAGTACAGATCTATCGATTCGGCGACGGAGGGGGATAAAAGCTCCCCGTATATATCGAAAAGAACGCAGACGCGTGTTTTATCTTCAGCCATATAACACCTGTAAAGCAAATCGCTTTACAGAGTATACCACAACTTTTCCGTTTTGTCAATACCTTTTTATAAAAAATTACGCCATGCGAAAAAACGTCGCACGAGGCGGCGCGTCAATATTTCAACTCTTTACAAAACCGCACTTGACACGGACGGCGTCTTGTGATATTATATTAGAAGGAGAAATATTATGATATATACGTTGACATTGAATCCGAGCGTGGATCATTACGTTTTCGTATCATCACCCGTACGCGGCGCCACTAACAGAGCGGAAAGATCGTTCTGCGTGCCCGGCGGAAAGGGCGTGAACGTGAGCGTCGCGCTCGGGCGGCTCGGGATCGGATCCACGGCCGTCCTGCTTTGCGGCGGAGGAGCCGGCAGGATGCTGACGGACGGGCTCGACCGCGAAGGCGTTACATACGAGATAATAAAAACGAAAGCCGAAACGCGCATAAACACGAAGATCGCCGACGGCGGCGTTATCACCGAGATAAACGCGCCGGGAGGCCCGGTCACGCACGAAGAAAACGCGGAGCTTTTGAAAAAGCTCGGCGGACTTTGCCCGGACGATACCGTCGTCCTGTCAGGCTCGGCGGCGCCGGGGACGGACGTTGTCGCGGTGCTCAACGCGATCCGCGCGTCCGGAGCGAGACTCATTGCAGACACGTCGGGCGAGGCGTTGTCCGCCTGCATAAAAGCCGCTCCGTATCTGATAAAGCCGAACCGCGCGGAGCTTTGCGCACTCGCCGGGCGCGGCGTTGAAGACGATGAAATCCCGCTTCTGCTCGAAAAGCTCGTCTCCGGCGGCGTCGGCGCGGTGCTGCTCTCGGACGGTGAGCGCGGCGCGTATCTGTGCGGCGCGGACGGCTGCCGGTTTCTGCCGGTGAAGGACGCCGGGATGACCGCGGTGAACGCCACGGGCGCCGGCGACAGTATGATAGCCGGATATATCTACGGCGAGCAAAACGGTACAGACCCGCTCGCCTGCGCGGTCAGCGCCGGCTCGGCGACGGCGTACAGCGAAGGGATATTCGATAAAGAGACTTTCGATCTTGTGCTCGGTTTATATAACGAATAAAAAGGAGGACGGCGTATGGGATACGTCACGGAGTTTTCAGACGGCAAAAGAGTGCTTCTGATAATGAACCCGAAAGCGGGCAGGACCACTTCAAAACTGAAAATAGACAATTTCCGCAAAACGCTTGAAAGATACGGCTTCCGGCCGCAGCTTCATCTGACGGAATACGCCGGCCACTCGACCGATCTCGTGCGCCGATACGGAGAGGATTTCGAGATGATCGTCTGCAGCGGCGGAGACGGGACGCTGAACGAGGTCGTTTCAGGCGTCATGGAGCTGAAAAACCGCCCTGTGATCGGATATCTTCCCGCGGGAACGACTAACGATTTCGCAAAGACCGTAAAACTGCCGAAGATGATCGAACAGTCCGTGGCAATGATGGCGAAGGGAAAGATACAGACCGTCGACTGCGGGCGCTTCAACGGAAGAACGTTCGTGTACGTCGCGTCGTTCGGCGCGTTCACGCGTGTATCGTACGGCACGTCGCAGGATGCGAAGAACGTATTCGGACGCGGCGCGTACATATTCGACGGCATACAGAGCGCGTTCGAGATACGCCCGTATCATGCCCGCGTAACAACTGACGACGCCGTGTACGAGGACGATTTCATTTTCGGCGCCGTGACTAACGCCCTGTGCGTCGGCGGCGTTATGAACCTGCCGCGCGATATGGTGGGTCTGTCCGACGGCAGATTCGAAGTGCTGCTCATAAAGAACGTGGATAATCCCGAGGATCTGCCGGATACGATCCACGCCTGTATAGATCTGAATTACGACAACGACAACGTGATACTCACACAGTCTGAAAACGTGAACATCGAATTTACGGAGGAAACTCCGTTTACGCTCGACGGCGAATTCGCCGGTGCGAACAAAAATGTCGGTATCGAGATCGTCAATCCCGGATTCGACCTTTTGATACCCTGATCTGTTATATTTTGGAGGGACTATGAAAAAACTGACTGCGATTGTCTGCGTGATAGCGGCAATGATAACGATCTTTATTCCGGCAAAAGGAGAAAGTACCGCGATGAATGAGAGTAAATACGGCCTTCACGTTGAAGAAGACGGAACGGTAACGCTTGAAGGCGAGCCGTTTTACGGCTTCGGCGTCAACTATTTCGGAGCGTTTGCGAGATACGTCGAAAGCCCCGGACAGTCGACAAAAGAATTCACGGACGGGCTCGCCGGGCTCGCTTCATATAATATTCCTTTTATCCGCATCCCGCTCTGCTCCTATTATCCGTCGTATTACGAGCTTTACGACAGCGACCCGGAAAAGGTGTTTTCGTATCTTAAGCTCGTGCTCGACGAGTGCGAGAAAAACAATATCGGCGTCATCGGTTCGCTCATGTGGTGGGACGCCGTTATCGCCGCGCACCTCGGAGCCAAGCGCTCCGATATGGGAGTGATCGGCAGTGAAGTGCTCGAATACGCGAAGAAATACACGCGCGACGTGGTTTCGCGCTTCGCCGATCATCCCGCGATCTGGGGCTGGGAGATAGGCAACGAATACAACCTCGACGCCGATCTGTGCGACCCGGAACTCAAAATGTTCTTGTGGCCGGACGGAATCAGCGGCATGCCGCTCGACGGCGTCAACGGATACGATTATTTAACGTCGGACGAGCTCGTCGTGTTTTATAAAGAGATCGCCGGGGTGATCCGCGAATACGACACGTACAGGCTGATAACCACCGGAAACGGCGAGATGAGGCCGTCCGCCTACGCGATGCGCCGGGCGAGCCGCGGAAAAAACAAGGATCACGTCTGGACCGTTCAGTGGAACGCAAACACGAGAAAACAGTTCGAGGAGATGAACGAGTTTTATACTCCAGATCCGATCGACACGCTCTGCTTCCATCTGCAGAACGGATCGTACGACGGAAGCAATAAATACGTAATGAGCTTCAGCCTGTTCGGAGAGACGATAGACAACGAAGAGTATTTCCGCGCATATTACGAAACGGCGAAAAAGCTCGGCAAAGCCTGTTTCTTCGGTGAATTCGGCGATATGCTCGAAATGGAGACCGCGCCAGACGTCATCGAGAAATTCAGAGAGGTGACGGACGCGATCTCGGGCTCCGGTATCCAGATAGCCGCGCTGTGGCAGTTCCAGGACTATACCGATGCGGGCGTAGCCGGCGAGAAACTCGCGGTGCTGTCGGAGCTGAATCTGAAGCTCAAAGCCGACGGCAAGCAGAAAACGGCGTCCGCGTGGCAGGAAGAGACCGCCCCCGAAACGACGGCCGAACCCGATACGACGACGGTGACGGAAAGCGTCACGAACATGCTGGACGGAGACGGATACACAGCTGAGAAAAAATACGGCGCGATCCCGTATATCGCGGCCGCCGCCGCGGTATTGATCGCCGCCGCGGTGATCGTGATCATAGTGAAAAAACGCCGCAAATGAGATGATATGAAAAACGGCCCTTCGCCAATGAGCAAGCCCGATAAGGAAGTTTTTCACTGTGCGTAAACGTGGTGAGTAAGTGCGCAATTATTGAAAAGAACAGGCTGGAAATT
>JAGDCE010000328.1 GCA_017958705.1 Clostridia bacterium | reverse complement strand
TCCCATCTGCAGCGGACGGGTGAGACTATATCTCCGTCCTTTTTAAGTAAAGCCAGAGCCCGTTCTACGACCTTTCGGTCCAATCCCGTAAGCTCCGCTATCCTCCCTGCGTTCAGCGGCTGTCCTGCGGCTCTCATTGTCTGAAGGATCATTTCTCTGACTTCCATTTCTTTTATTTCCTATCTGTTAGAATTCAAATATTTCACCGCTTCCGTCGCGGCCGCCGCGCCGTCCGACGCGGCCGTAACAAGCTGTCTCACTTCCTTTGCCCTGTTGTCTCCCGCTACGAAAATGCCGGGTGTTTTCGTTTTGCAGTCCTCACCCGACGCGGCGTAGCCCGCCCCGTCAAGTTCTATCAGCGGCGCAAACGCCCCGTTCTCCGGCACGCGCCCGACTGCGACGAACAGTCCGCTTACTTCGATCTCCGTCACAGCGCCGTCGCTTCTCGTGACCTCAACGCCCTGCAGCCGTTTTTCCGATATCAGCCGCGTGACTCTGCTGTTCAGCACGAAGATCACGTTTTCTTTCCGCTTTAACAGTTCCGCCGTGGATTCCGCGCCGCGGAACCCGTCTCTTCTGTGTATCAGATATACCTTTGAGCAAAGCTGTGAAAGGTACAGCGCGTCGTCGAGCGCCGTGTTGCCGCCGCCGACCACGGCGACGTCCTTTCCGCGGAAGAACGATCCGTCACAGGTGGCGCAGTACGATATACCGCGGCCGATGAGCCTGTCCTCGTCCGGCAGGCCGAGCTTCCTGTTCTCCGAGCCCGTCGCGATTATCACGGACCGGGCCTCGTGTTCGCCCCTGTCCGTCGTCACGGTGAACACGCCGTCGTGCGGCGTTATGCCGAGAGCCTTTTCAAAAACCGTTTCGGCCCCGAGCTCCGTCGCCTGCCCGAACGCGTTCACGGCGAAATCGTATCCCGATATGTTCGGTGCGGCGGGATAATTCTCAATCTGCGGCGTGTTTATGATCTGGCCGCCGTAACTCTTGGCCTCGATCATAAGCACAGTCTTCGACGCGCGTCTGCCGTAGATCGCCGCTGTCATGCCCGCGGGTCCGGCTCCGATGATGACTATGTCGTGCATTATCTGCCTCCGATGAATTCGATCAGTCTTTCTTTCGGCAGATAGCCGACGTGTCTGTCGATCTCCTCGCCGTTCTGTACGAGCACGAGGCACGGAATGCTCGATACTTCGTATGATTCGGCGAGCGTGTCGTTCTCGTCTATGTCGACCGAGACGATCTTCACGCCGTCAAGCTCGTCCGACAGCTGTTCGATCACAGGCTTCAGCATGCGGCACGGACCGCACCAGCCGGCGTTGAAATCGATCAGCACCGCTTTATCGGACTTCAGCACCTGTTCTTCAAAATTCTTTTCGTTTACTTCAATTACCGCCATTTTTTCTGTCCCTTTCCATATTGTCGAGCGCTTTGTATATAAGTGAACGCAGCGCCGTTGATTCCTCTTGTGTCAGGCCGAGTATTTTGTTAGCCTCGGCGGGGATGCCGGATACCTCTTTTTTCAGCGACATACCGTTTTCGGTCGGCTTTATCGTCAGGCTCCTCTCATCCTCCTCGTCTCTCTGACGCGTGATATAACCCTTGCTCTCAAGCCTTTTCAGTATCGGCGTGAGCGTGCTCGGATCGAGCAGCAGCGCCTCGGACGCCTCCTTGACGTTCGACTTCCCGACCTCCCAAAGATACATCATGACTATCATCTGCGTGTACGTCAGATCGTACGGCAGAAGGAGCTCGTTCAGTTTGTTGTACAGCTGTTTTGCGCACAGATACACCGGGAATCCCGTCTGGTTGTGCAGTTTAAGGCCGTCCGTCATGGTTTTGTCGTTCTCCTGTCTGATTACTGGCTGATGGCGCGCGGCAATATCCTTTGCGCGCAAAATAATTGTATCAAATCGACAGCGGTTTGTCAAGTGGTTTTGATGAACTTTCGGAATAATTTTAGCCGCCGCTGCCGCGCGGGCGCGTTTCCTGTTGACAAGGCGCGGCGCTTATAGTATAATATGAGCGGAAAAAGCAGAAAAAAACGCGGTTTTTTCAAAAACCCTGCAACTTTTGACCGCCCTCGCGCACCTAACAGATGAAGACCCGTCGGGAGGATCAGACAATGACGAAGGAAGCTTTTTCGGACGCCGTCCGCAGAAGTGAAAAAAAGCTGTATATGTCGGCCCTTTCCGTGGTTGCCAACACGGAGGACGCGGCGGACGCGGTGGCAAACGCGCTCGCTTACGCATGGGAGCATCTGGATCAGCTGAGAGACGACGAAAAGATCGACGCCTGGCTTTTGCAGATCACGTACAGCGAGGCGAAGATGATACGCAGAAAAACACGTCATTACGCCGATATCGACGAGCTCGCCGACGCGTTTTATTATGAAACGGATCACTCGGATATCGAGTTTTTCGACATACTGACGCGCGCGAGGCTCGACGAAAAGACGCACCGGATCTTCATACTCTATTTCCTTTACGGCTACACGCTGCCCGAGATCGCAGAGATGACGGGCGAAAAGCTGAATACCGTAAAGGCGAGATACTACCGCGCCCTCCGCAAAATGGCGGATATGGACGGATTGCTCTGAGAGGTGCAGAATGAAAAAGAATTATGATTATGAAAAAATAGAGGAGCGCGTGCGCTCCGGCATGGCGGGTGCGGAACGCGGCCTCGTATACGAAAAGAAGCAGACGGAGGCGCGGCCCGCTGAGAACACCGGCAGAAGAAGCGTTTTCGGCTCGATCGGGATGCAGGTCGCCGGCGCTTTCCTCGCCGCGGCGATAGTCGGCGGCGCGACGTTCGGCGCGCTGAAATACGCGGAATACAGGGGCTCGATGATAGCGCCCGGCTCAGACCCGGGAATAGATTCCGTATATACGGAGTACGGGTCAGTCACGAGCTTTTATGAGGATGTTCAGCCCGGAGAGCCTGCGGAAAACTTCACATTCCGCGGCGTTACCGTGATAGATACGGACAAAGTGACCGAAGACGAGCTTAAGACGGATCTTCCGCTCGATCACTATTACGTCAGCGTCCGCGGCGTTATCAGCGAGACCGCGGAAAAAGCCGGATACGAAGTGTTTACGTACAAACTCGCCGCAGGTGAAGGCGTGTGCGTTACGAAAGGCGGGAAGCTCGTCTTCGACCGCGCCTCGCCGCGGGATATTTCCCGCGTACCGTCGCGCCTGATCGTCGCGGATGAAACGCCGTCCGGGCACGGGATGATATTCTTTACGCAGTATTTTGATACTTCCGGCTTGTACGGAGGAATGACCTCGGTCTTCGCTTATGATACGGTGACCGGGGAGTCCGCGCCGGTCGAAGTCTTTCTGTTAGATGACGACCCGGTGTCAGCCGGCATAAAAAGCAGTCCCGGCGCCGTCGGATACTACGGTGATGCTGTGATCGGATACGATGAAAACACCGGCTTCATAAACTATCAGGAGACGTTTGATCCGATATACGCTGACAGCACCGACAGAGCAGGCGAAGCCTTGCTTTCCAACCCGTACAGGCTCGGATATATAAACGGGAAATACGTGATCGGCATGCCGATCGAGGATGATGATTATCAACCCGCCGACACCACGCTGCCGTCGCCGGACGAGCCGGATAAGAACGTGTGCTTTTTCAAAGAAGTGACCGTGATCGACCCCGCGGCCGACGGGATCGTCACGGATCCCGACCTGCCCCCGCAGCTCGAAGACGACGGTACCGTCGCCGAGATCAGAAACGAACACGTATCGGAGCTCGGCTACGGTATTTACGCGGACGGCGAAAGGTTGATTATTGCCGATAAAGACGGTACCGGCGTCGTCAAAGTGTTTGGGCGCGGGGACGGACTCTTTCCTTTGATCATCGCTGAAACCGATCACCGGCAGCCCGACGGGGGCACGTTCGGACAGCTGATCGTCACCGAGGATAAGGATACCGGCAAGGTGACGTTCATTCATACCAGATTCGCTATGTATTCCGGGTTGTACGGCGGCACTACGCTGATCGAATATTTCGATACGCAGACGAGAGAGACCGGGGCGATACGGGTGTATCTGCCGGAAAGCGCGGTCGAGTACAGCAGCTCGGGCGGTTATCTGGGAACTTATGAGCTGACAAAGCTCAGCGCCGAGGATACCGCAAACGGAAAAACGATCGGCTGCACCTGCACGATTGTTCCCATAGGCCGCGGAAACAACGAAACGCAAGAAGACTTTTTCGCAGGTTATCTCAGATACGATAACGGAAATTATTATTTCGGCGAGCCGTATGATATCGGTGACGACGGCGCGGACACGACCGGTACCGGGACCGACACGGCGGAGACGGATCCGGACCCGGACGCGTATAATGCGACGGGCTGGCTGAGAGTGACCGGAGTCGACGCGAACGGCGTTGAAAACACGGTCTTTCCGCCGGTCATCGGCATTACTTCCGATATTTCAAGCATCATGCCGCACGGCAACGGAGAGGGCGTGCCGACCGTCCGGTGCTGCGACGCCGCGCCTTTGATACAAAACACGATACGGATGATGTGGAAGGTATATTTCGTCACGGTGAACGAAAAGACCTTCGACAACATAGAAAGCGCGCGTGCGGAAATACAGTCGCTCATGGACGCGGCGGAGTCGGAACTTTCGTTCTTCGTTACGGTCGGCGTCTCGTGGGACAGAGCGGCGACGGTGCCGGATTACGGCGGAGTCGCGAACGTATACGTGTTCGGTTTCCATATCGAGGCGGAACGCGGCGCGCAGACGTTTGTCACCGAGACGGAGCCTGTTCAGACCGAGGATCCGAGCCACAGTGAAGAGGCCGTGACGACCGGACCGCAGCAGACGGAACCGGTGCAGACCGATGCGCCTGACAGTTACACGGAAAAACTCGAAGCGGCAGCTGCAGAGATCGGCGGATGGCTCGGCGGCAGGCTTCACGAAGGCATGGATCTTACGGAACTGCTCGGCAGTATAGGCGACGTGAAAGGCGACGGCTTATCGCTTAAGAAAAGATGGATGGCGGGAGACCGTATCGACAGCACGGCCGCCGGCGGCACGGTCCGCGCGAGCGCCGAGGAAGACGCGTACTATTTCCTTTGCATCACCGAAGAAGATCCGGACGCGCGTTATCCCGTGATCGAAACGCGTCTGATCATGTATCCCGGCGCCGGCGGACTTGAGCTCCCGTTCGGTCTTACACCGGATACGTCGGCGGAGAACGCGCTGCAAGCGCTCGGTCTGTCGGGATTTGACGGCAAAGCGTCCGCCGCGGCGAACGTAGCGAAGATATCGGTAAGCGGCGGCGCGGGCGGCGTGGTCAAAACCTGCGCGATAACGGACGGAGATTCGTTTATATCGGAGGGCTTCGAGCTCGGCTTCGGCCGCTCGTCGCAGATATACGTGGAAATGAGCAAATGACGGACAAAAGCAAGAAAACGGAAGAGAACAAGCAATACCGATAAGGAAGCTTTTATTGCGCATCAGCGCGGCGAGTAAGTGCGAATAAACAAAAGCAGGCTGAAATCAAAATCAGTCTGCTTTTCATTTTTCGCACCGTCATATTCGTTCACATATTTTTAACCCGTCGTATGATATATTTTTGAAAATATCCTTGAAAAAATGAAGCGTCTGTAATTATAATAAGTTGACTGCGGAACACACCGCATGAAACGACTTTTTTCTTGATAGTGGGTTTTGGAGGTTGTTATGGATGATACCAAACCGCTGATCAACAAAGCCATGCCGGATGACGCCC
>JAGDCE010000327.1 GCA_017958705.1 Clostridia bacterium | reverse complement strand
CGTGATAAGGAAGTATTATGTATAAACTTTGCCGCGCCGAAAATGAAGACGCCCGCAAGCGGGCTAATGAAGAAATGAAGACGCTTCGCTAATGAAGAAATTCGAATTCAACGGTTTTCTTCAAGCGGGCGGCTTCGCTTCGTTAGGCAACGCAGTTGCCGTCTTCATTAGGGCATAGCCCGTCTTCATTTGTGAGCGAAGCGAACGTCTTCATTATACCGGTTGAATACGAAAAAGCAGACTGATTTTGTTCTCAGTCTGCTTTTCTTAAGTGCACACTTACTCACCACTCGAACGAGAGGTGAAAAACTTCCTTATGACGGTCGGGTATTAAGGTGTCGGGCTTTTTCATTATTCAAAATCGTCTTCGACGACGATCTTCACCGCGTCGGAGTTTTTCAGAGCCTTGTTGTATTTCGATATGAAAGACGACGGGCTTTTTCTTTTGAACATATCTTTGAGAGATATCTTCTGCGTCGGTGTATCGGCAGTTATTTCAATGACCTCGGGCGGTCCGTCACACAGCCACGTTGAAATGATCTGTTTCCACTCGTCCTCATATTGAAAATAATAATCGTCAATATCCCAGTTCGCAATGGAAAGGAAGGCCGCGCCGCGCTGATATGAGATCAGACCCTGATTCAGATACGCGTCTTCCGAGGCGGCGTACTGCCTCGGTCCGTCTATCTCCTGCGCGATAAGTACGTTTTCGGGCAGGGAGGAGCGCACGTAATCCATTGAGAAGTTGTGGTCGTACAGCGGCGCGTCGTCAAACCAGACTATATCCGCGTTCTCGCACAGATCCGCAAAGCGGTACGTGCAGCGCAGATACGACGCCTCGTCGAACACCGACCCGAGCTGTATCGTGATTTTGCTGCCCGGCGCGGCTTCTTTCTGAGCCGCGGCGAGCCGGTCGATGAAGTTTTTCAGCATCGCGTGCCTGAAATTGTACCACAAAATACCGAGCGCGTCGGTCGCCGAGCACGCCGGTGCCTCGACCTCGTCAAACGAAGCGAATTTCTTGCCCGTCGCCTCGTTCAGCCCGTCAATGTTGCCGAACTTTTCGGACAAAGCAGAGCGGAATTTTCCGATCGCGGCGTCGGAGTAATCATACTGCGTTGTGCACCAGTATTCCGTCTCGCAGTACGGCGTGAAAGCGGGCAGGTAAAACAGGATGTTTTCGCCGTACTTTCCGTCGAAATGCGCCACGGCGTCTTTGTAGAACGTCACGGCTTTTTCCGTTGCGGAATCTGACGCGAACGACAGCGTCGCGCGTTTATAGTAAACGTCGCCGACGCAGAGGTTTCCGTTTATATCACGCTGTATCTCGTCATCCGACAGCATTTTGTCGCCGTACCGGCGCGCGAAGTCTATCGACACCGCGACCGGCAGTCCTTTTACGTTTATCACGTAATCGAGCATTTCGTCAAACGGAGAATAATCGATGTTCCCGTTCTCATGCTGCATCAGGTGCCACGGCATGTGGATCTTTATCGCGTTGAAGCCGGTGTTCGCCACGGTGTCGACTATCGATCTGAACTCCGCCGTGCCGCGCAGCCTGAAATTCCAGATCCTGAAAATAAAGTATCTTTTCATTTCCTCATCCTGCTTTATCTCTTCCGTTTCGGCCGCCGTTTCCGTTTCAGTGTCCGTGTCGGTTATCGTTTCGGCCTGCGTGTCAGTCGTTTCCGCGGCAGGCGATACACAACCGGATAAAACTGTCATAATAAAGCAGAACAATATAAATAAGGCTGTAAGCTTTTTCATAAGGTTATTCTTATCATTCCTCCGCGCGGTACGTTCAGGCGTCTTTCTTTGCCCGACGATCCGTTTCCGACCTCGTTTCCGTACAAGTCGTAAACCGTATAATTGAATTTGTCATCGTTCGACGGTACGATATAATCGTACGCCGTGTCGTTGAAGATATCCTCGTTTTTGCCCGACGGCGTGAAAAGCG
>JAGDCE010000326.1 GCA_017958705.1 Clostridia bacterium | reverse complement strand
GACGACGACCTCAACGCCTACTCCGAATCCGTTGACGAACCGGATCTGTCGTGGTATGAGGACGAGGAAGAGGAAGACACGGAAGAATCCGTTGAGGATGAGGCGCCGGCAGACGAAGAATAAAAAAAGACAAAAATAAAAACGTCCGGGAGGGCGTTTTTATTATTCGTAGCAGTATCTGAATCTTACGACGGGATATACTGCCGCCGCAAACCGCGACGCCGGTCTGAACTTTACCGCGTAGCATCTGTCGCCGAATCTGAGTTTTTCCGGATGATACGGCATCCTTTTGATCTCTTCTATTCATAATACTTATATTATATGCTGACCCGTATATTCGTATATCCTTGCGTTGAACACGAGCTCGGGTATATCCGGTGAATCATTGAACGCAACGACGTAGCATTTCTCATTCTCCTGAGCATACAAACCTACAAGCTCATAAGTATACGTTACGAATTTTCCGTGATTTTCGAGCGTCAGAACGTATTTAACGCTTCTTTTTAAACGGGCGCCGTACGTTTCAATCACCTGCTGACGAAGGATGACGTCATGCGTTACCGTAAACCCGCCTTTTGAGACTTTATATCTTTTTTTGTTTTTTCTGTCTTGAATTATCAGATATGCACAAAAAACGCCGCCGCATATGATAAGCAAGATAAGATACGAGATGTAGAAAAACACCTTCTTATCTGCAAATGCTTGTGCGTCGTATACCACGACGAAAACGACTCCGACCGCCAGCAATATCAATATTGCGGCAAATACGTATAGCACAGCGGAAGAACGGTTTTTGTCTTTCAGACGCTTTGATATGAATTCATCGTCAAACTGTATTTTTTCAGAATCATTCATTTGATCAGCCCTCTTTCAAGATCATTCAGATATCCGCTCGGCGTATAGTAAACAAGCGACCCGACGGACACGCCGTTATCAAGATATTCCTTGCCGTTTGCCGTACCGTTGACGGCGTTGTCTGGAGATGACGTAAAGATCACGTAACAGCGGGGACTGTCGACGTCGATCCTGTGTCTTAAGGAAAACAACACGTTGTTTCTGCCGAATTTGACCGGCAGATCCTTAATGATCCCGCCTTCTTCAAAGAACAAAACGTTGCACGATTTGTTAAGGCAGCACGCAAGCTTATGTTCCGTCACGACGTCTTTTTTCTTTATTGTATAACTTATCTTTCCGTCGTCGCGGAATACCGACAGATACGGATGTCGTATTTCCGACAACTCAAGCCCTTTTTCCTTACACGCCGATCTGAGCGAAACAATGAACCTTTTACGGTTTGTCAGCGCTTTTGAGTATTTAACGGCAAATATGACCATGATAAACACGGCGAGCCCGATGATAACGAATCTGCCGAGAAATACGAACACGTTCCATTGAACCGCGATCAGCGGTATGAAATACGTCAGCGTGCATATCGCCGCCGCAGGGATAACGTACCCTAGAAGCACGGCGGATATTTTGACTTTTTCTTGTTTTTTGTGATTCTTCTCGCCCGTGATCCACATCAGAAGAGAAGAGGCGACTATGAAAACAAGCGAAATCAATATCGCGACAGGCTTTACCTTTATTGCGTCAGCAAGCCTGTTGGACATTGACGAAGGGAAGATCAGATCGTATAAAACGACAAGCCCCGTAGATATGTAGAGTCCGGGATCCTTCGATATGAATCTGAATACGTTCGAGCCGTCATATATCCGCTCGTCTGTTTTTATATCGTAAGATACAGCGTTGTGAAGCAAGAACCAATACAGCAGAGCCGCGGATACGCAAAGGATGATATTTGCAGCAACGTCCGGTATAAAGTAATCTGTACCGGCATTCATGTAAGCAAAAGAGCTGCTGTTGATCAGGCAGAGAATTATCAGCAGAACGAAAACCGGGATATAGCGCAGGATTTTTAAACCTATTTTCTTCATTAATAACGTCCTGTGTTTATCGAAATATTGTTTTATTCGGATCTTTGCTGATTTTATTACGACGGGCTGCCGTTTTACCGGCAGCCCGTTTACGGTTTATTTACTGTGCTTTTTCGTCCTTTTCGACTATCGCTTTTACGCCGGACGCAAGACCCGCGATGCCGGAGAGCTCCGACGGGATGATGATCTTCGTCGATTTTCCGTCGGCGGCTTTCTCAAACGCTTCGAGCTTCTTGATCGTGAGGTAGCCTTCCGCGGGCTGCGCTTCGTTGATCAGTCTGATCGATTCCGCGACCGCTTTCTGGACGTTGAGGATCGCCTCGGCTTCGCCTTCCGCCTCGCGGATCTTCTGTTCCTTCACGGCCTCGGCGCGCAGGATCTGAGCCTGTTTTTCACCTTCCGCGGCGAGGATCTGGCTTTCCTTCTGGCCTTCCGCAACAAGGATCTTGCTCTGTTTCTCACCTTCCGCACGCAGGATCGCCTCACGGCGCTGACGCTCGGCTTTCATCTGCTTCTCCATTGCGTCCTGGATCTCCGTCGGCGGCATGATGTTCTTCAGCTCGACGCGGTTTACCTTGATGCCCCAGGCATCCGTCGCTTCGTCGAGTATCACTCTGATCTTCGCGTTGATAGTGTCACGGGAAGTAAGTGTGTGGTCGAGTTCGAGATCGCCGATTATGTTACGCAGCGTCGTTGCGGTCAGATTTTCGATCGCGACGATCGGTCTTTCGACGCCGTACGCGAACAGCTTCGGGTCGGTTATCTGATAGAATACGACGGTGTCTATCTGCATCGTTACGTTATCGCGGGTGATGACCGGCTGAGGAGGGAAGTCCACAACCTGCTCCTTCAAAGACACGATCTTCGAGATACGCTCGATCACCGGCAGTTTGAAATGCATACCGGTCTGCCAGGTTGTCCTGTACATCCCGAGACGCTCGATCACGTATGCTTTTGACTGCGGCACCACTTTGATGCACGATACGATCACGATCAGAAGAAAGATCACAACTGCCGCTACAACGATGTACGGCACATAATTGACGGCTTCAGCCGCAAGAATAAGATTCAGCATGATATTGCTCCTTTCATTACTTTAATGCAACGATGACCTTTACGCCCTCGATGCGCTTGATGACGACGGTTTGACCCGCGTCGATAGTTTCCTCGTCTGATTCCGTACGCGCGGACCAGACGGTCCCCTGAGATTTGATCTGGCCTTCGCCCAGCACGTTGTTTATCGGCTGTATCACGACGCCTTCCGCTCCGACGAATCTGTCGGCGTTCACGCTCACTTTGTTTTTGTTTAAGTATTTCCTTGCGAGCGGTCTCGTAAGCACGACAGCGACGGCGGAGACGACGATGAATACGATAAGCTGGAGCCACCATAGATCAGGCGCTATGAACGACGTTACAAGAGCAGCAACGGCACCCAGCGCAAACCATATCGATGTGAGCTGAGGCGTGGCGGCTTCAATCGCGGCGCAGACAACGCATACGACCAGCCATACAATCCACCACATAATGACCTCCTTGTCCCTTTTGATAAAAATCGGGGAGCGCGGCAGACTTGAACGCCGCCGGCGCTCTCCGACTATGGATATTATATAGCATATCCCGTAAAAAATCAATACCTTTTGCACCGATTTAATAATTCTTAATAAACGGGTGCGATTTATTAAGACTTCCTAATAAATCTTAATTTTTCTTAATTATTCGAGCCGCTGCAGTTTCGCGTACGTAGCCATGAGACGCTTTTTGCCGTATTCGTCGAAGTTTATCTCAAACATTTTGTCAGCGCCCATAGGCGTCACCGAGAGAACAGTTCCCGCGCCGAACGTCATATGCACAACTCTGTCGCCTTCCGCGAACGTCTCGTATCCCTGCGTCTTTCCGACGTTCACGATCTTCGACGTGTCTTTCATAATCTCATTCGACAGGCTGTGCTTGCGGTGCGCGGACGACTGCATCTGCTCGGCAAGATTCGGCCTCTTGTTGATCACGGCATCCGTGAATTCGGATGATATCTCCGTCACGAATCTCGAGACGGGATTATAAGACGTTTTGCCGTAAAGCATGCGCTCGGAGCAGTGTACAAGATAAAGCTCCGTCTTCGAGCGGGTTATCGCGACGTAAGCGAGACGGCGTTCCTCTTCGAGCTCGCCCGGGTCGTTCACGCTTTGCTGACCGGGGAACACGCCTTCCTCCATACCCGGCAAAAACACAGTCGGGAATTCAAGGCCTTTCGCACAGTGGATCGTCATCATCACGACGGCGTTCGCCGTCTTGTCGTAATTGTCAATATCGGTGATCAGCGCGATGCTCTGCAAGAAGCCTTCAAGCGAACTGTCGGCGTTTTCAAGCTCGTACTGTATCATTGAGGATTTAAGTTCTTCGATGTTCTCGAGACGCTCCATATCCTCTTCATTGCCGCTGTTCACGAGCATATCGCGGTAACCGGACTGTTCGAGAGTGAGCTCGAGCAGCTCGGACAGCGGGATCGTGTCAGCCATAGATTTCAGTCCGATTATCATCGACGTGAATTTCTCAAGCTTGCCCGCGACCTTGCACAGCGCCGGTATATCCTGAGCGGACGCCATGATGCGGAACAGATCGGTCTCGCGCTCCTCGGCTATGTTTCTGACAGCGTCTATCGTAGAATCGCCGATCTTTCGCTTCGGCTCGTTGATGATGCGCAGAAGTCTCTGATCGTCAGCCGGGGTGTTGATTATCGTCAGATACGCGAGCATATCGCGGATCTCTTTCTTTTCGTAGAACCGTCTGCCGCCGATGATACGGAACGGTACGCCGCTGCGGCTGAACGCGGTCTGTATGGCGTTCGCCTGGGCGTTGATGCGGTAGAGAATAGCAAAGTCCGAATACTGTTTTCCGTACTTGGTGACGCCTTCCTTGACGGCGTTTATTATAAACCGCGCCTCGTCGATCTGCGTCGGCATGCGCCTGATATGTACCTTGCTTCCTTCTTCCGCGTCGGTGTAAAGTTCTTTGCCGCGGCGGCTCATGTTGTTCCTGATGACGGAGTTCGCGGCGCCGAGGATGTTCATCGTCGAACGGTAGTTTTTCTCGAGCTTTATAACGGTGCAGTTTTTGAACATCTTGTCGAATTCGAGTATGTTCTTTATCACCGCGCCTCTGAATTTGTAGATGCTCTGGTCGTCGTCGCCGACCGCCATCACGTTTTTGTATCCGCTGCCGAGCAGCTGGACGAGCTTGGCCTGCGCTACGTTCGTATCCTGATATTCGTCAACGCTTATGAACTTGAATTTTGACGTGTATTTGTCGAGCACGTCGCTGTTTTCGGCGAACAGTCTGACCGTGTACATGATCAAATCGTCAAAGTCGAATGCGTTGTTCTTTTCAAGCTCGTGCTGATACAGCTCGTATATCGTCGCGATCTGCGAATCCCTGAAATCGCCGGAGAATTCCGCCGCGAAATCGCCGGGATCGATCAGTTTGTCTTTCGCGTGGCTTATGCGTTTTATAACGCTGTTCACCGGCAGATATTTGTCGTCTATATTGAGCTGCTTCATACAGTCCTGTATCAGCTTCTTGCTGTCGTCGGCGTCGTATATCGTGAAATTGGCGGTATGCCCGACGCGCTCCGCGTTAGCTCTGAGGATCCTTACGCAGACAGAGTGGAAGGTGCCGACCCACATGTCGCCGAAATCCTCGGGAAGCATAGCTGACAGTCTGTTTTTCATTTCGTCCGCCGCTTTATTGGTAAACGTAATCGCAACGATATTATACGGCGCGCACGACCCGGTGCGGAATTTGCGCAGAACAGCGAAAAGCTCGCCGCGATTCGCCGAAGAAGGATCTGATAAGATCTTCATATCGGCTTCGGTGAGATCGTCCGGCACTTTGTCGGAATTATACGCGTCACCGAAATTGACGATATGCGCTATGCGGTTCGTCAGCACCGTTGTTTTTCCGGTACCGGCGCCGGCGAGTACGAGAAGAGGACCGTTGACTGTGTACACGGCCTTTCTCTGCATTTCGTTCAACGCGGAATAATAGACGTCAAAAGCGTTTCGCTTAAGCTCCGTCAGACTTATTTCGTTGCTTTTTTTCATATTGCAGCACCTCAAATCAAGAAGGCATAATATGCCTTTATATTGTATTATAACATATAAAATAAAAATAATCAAGATAAAAATACGACAAATTTCGATTTTTGAACAAAAAAACCGCGCATAGGAAGAGGCTATATAAAGAAGAAACAAACCCACTCTGACACCTTTCAATTATAGAAAGTGTCATAGTGGGTTAT
>JAGDCE010000325.1 GCA_017958705.1 Clostridia bacterium | reverse complement strand
TTCAGGCTCAGCTGACCGCTGACGGATCTCCTCTTAAGGTTTGGGATCCCACGGGCGGCGACGGCGACGGTTCTTCCGACGGCTTCGACGGCTGGTACAACAAGGAAGCTGCCGTTGCAGAGCTCAACAAGGCTATTGAAGAGCTTGCTGCCAAGGGTGTTACCATCTCCGCTGAGAACCCGATCTATATCGACTATCCGTACTATGCCGCTAACGAAAACTACGCTGCGAGATCCGCTGCCCTCAAGAAGAACATCGAAGAAGTTCTCGGCGACAAGGTCAAACTGAACCTCGTTGCGACTGATGATCAGTACGGCTGGTACTACGCAGGTTACTACTGCGATTCCGGCGATCAGGTCAACTACGATATGTACGACGTCTCCGGTTGGGGCCCCGACTACGGCGATCCCAGAACTTACCTCAACACCATGAAGCCCGATTACAGCGGCGACATGACTCACGTCCTCGGTCTGTATTGATCGAACGCCTGAGTAAGGTAAACAAAAATCCAAATGTCAGGGGGACGGGGCGCAACCCCGTCCCCCTTTCAAACATTGTGTAGGTATTCTATATGACTAAATATCTGATAAAAAGGATCCTTCACGGGTTGATATCCGTGATCATCGTCGTTATGGCAGTGATGCTCCTCGTATATAACGCGATCGACCGTGAAAAGATATTTATGCAGGACCCGCTGATACAGAAAAAAGCCTCCAACGAAAAAGAGGTATACAAGTATCAGGCGTGGGAGGATTACGGATATCTTGATTACGTTCCGTACGCGGACTGGCTTAAGGAGCTCGTAAAAAACGGCGAGATAACCGAGGATACCCGCGCCGCCGTCGTCAAAATCGCCGTAAAGGCGGAGGAGGACGATCCCGCCGTCGCGGAATACGTCCGCCGGTTCACGGAGTATTACGAGAGCAAAGGGTATACGGTAACAAGACTCGACGCCGTGTATCAGACGAACGGTGCGACGCTCGTGAAGGGCGGATCACAGAGACTTTTCGCGTACAAGAACGTACCTATCATCGTCCGTATGTGGAAATATTTCACGGGCGTTATAAAGATCGACAATATCCATTACGCTGATAACGTGACGGGAGAGCGCGGGATAAAATTCACGCTCCACGACCCCGCTTACGGCGGGGAAAAATTCTCGCCCGCGATCACCGGCAACGGAACGAAATACAGGTATCTGTTGTATTTCGACAAACAGTTCCCGTTTGTCCATCAGAATCTGATCACCGTCAACCTCGGTCTTTCATATTCGATAAACTACGGAGTCGACGTCTGGGATACGATGGTACAGCCCCAGGGCGCCATCGTGAAAGCGGATACTTATTATCCCACGGGATTCGTTGAGAATTCGTCAAACGACCTTCACACGCTCAGATATTCCGCCGGCTCGCTCGATAAGGGCGGCGAATTCATGAGCAAAAGATTTGTCGACGACTACACGATCACGACGACCGAGAAGAACGGACTGTCCAAAATGGGATATTCGTTCATCATAGGTATCATAGCATCGCTGATCGCTTATCTTGTCGGTATACCGGTCGGTATATCGATGTCAAGACATCAGAACAAACTGATCGATAAGATCGGTACGGCGTACATTATCTTCATTATCGCCGTCCCGTCGCTTGCATACATCTTCATGTTCCGCGCCATAGGTATGAGCTTCAACTGGCCGGTCACGTTCAACGGGACGCCGAAAGCGTATATCCTTCCGGTCATATCGCTTGCCCTGAAGGACATAGGCGGTCTGATGAGATGGACCAGAAGATATATGATCGACCAGAAGAATTCGGACTACGTTAAATTTGCCAGATCCGGAGGTCTTTCCGAACCGGAGATCTTCCGAGGACATATACTCAAAAACGCGATGATCGTTATAGTGCACGGCATCCCCGGCACCATACTCGGCGCTCTCGTCGGCGCGATCATCACAGAAAGTGTTTACACCGTTCCCGGCGCCGGCGGAATGCTCGTCAACGCCATCACGTATTACGACAACGCGGCGACGGTCGGTGTGGCAATGTTCTACGCGCTGCTCTCGGTCACATCGCTCATACTCGGCGACGTGCTCATGGCGATGATCGACCCGAGAATCTCGTTTACATCAAAGGGGAGGTAAGTCATGGAAAAAGAATCCGCAGAAGTAAAAGAACTCGGTCTTTCCGACAAGGAATTATTCTCCCATTTCGATCACAACCAGTATGAATCCGAAAAAGTCACGGCGCCCCGCTACTCCTACTGGAAATCGGTGTTCCGCGTCTTCTTCAGACAGAAGATCAACATCGTCGTTCTGGCCCTGCTCGCGCTGATCATCGTATTCGCGTACATCTACCCCGCCGTCACCGGCTACGCCGCGCATCACGAGGAGATGTACAACATGAACGCGGCGGACAACTCGACGAAGCACCTGACGCCGGATAAGGCGATAAGCAAATTCGGGTTCAGTCTCAGCTGGATCCTCGGCTCGGGTTCGCAGGGCCAGTCGACGTTCGACGCTTTGTGGTACGGTTCGAGCATATCGATCACGCTTGCCTTAATATGTGCGCTGATAAATATGGTGATAGGCATCCTGCTCGGCGCGGTCTGGGGCTTCTCCAAAAAAGTCGATATCGTGATGACTGAGGTCTTCAATATCGTAGGCAACGTCCCGTACGTGCTTATCGTCGGCGTTCTCGTCCAGATCCTGAGCCCCAGCTTCTGGACGCTGGTCTTCGCGCTTACCGTCACCGGCTGGCTCGGCATCGCGTACTTCATCC
>JAGDCE010000324.1 GCA_017958705.1 Clostridia bacterium | reverse complement strand
TCTCCGTATTTATCTTTATTTTGCTGAAAGCTCTATTGTCACGTTTCCGTTTCCGAGCAGATCCTTCATCTGCGCCGCAGTTTTATCGGCGATGTGTCCGAGCCGCGTGTACGCCCAGGAGTTTGAGCCGTAGAATACGACGATCTGATCGCCGGAGTAGAGAACGATATCGCCCGACTGTGTCGTCGTCTGCGCGTCGTTTCTCGGCAGGTTTGTCCCTAGCGAACCGACCTGCTCGAAGCCGCCGTACATGGACATCTGTATCGTCAGCGGCTTATCTTTTACAAGCTCGGCAAGCGCCGCGACCGATTCGTTTTCTTCCCAATCGACGGAGACCTTCGTGCCGTCGATCTTCATTGTCAGCGTCTTCACCGCGGGTTCTTCCTCCGTTTCCTTGCTCGTTTCACTTTGTGATTCTTCCGGTTCGCTTTCAGCCGGAGCCACGGTCGTTTCTGCCGTCGTTTGTTCATCGGCTTTATGAGAGGTGACTTCCGATTGAGAAGTCGTATCTGTTGCCGGCGCCGTGTTCCCGCCTCCGCAGGCAGAGAAGCAGATCGGCAGCATAAAAACGGCAAGCGCTGCGGCAAAGTATTTACCGGATCTGTTTTTAGAATTCATACGCTTCCCCTGATCATTCGTACGGTGTGTGATATCAGTTATCCGCCGCTAACTATTGTATCACAACGTTTGATATTTGTCAACGGGTCAAATGAAAAACATTTCCTCTCATCACCGTGCTTTTTTTTGATCCGATCCGCAGATCCCGGTTCGCCGGGATCTTTTCAATCTTGTATCACCCACGCAAACGCCTTCGCCGTGCGGATGTCGGCGTCTTTGAAGTGATTGCCTTCGTTCCATTCGAGCGTGCATTTCACGCCGCACTCCGAGAGCAGGGAATACGCCTCGCGGATCCTGTCGCCGACCGTCGCCATAACGGGGTTGCGCGCCTTTTCTTCCCTGTCTCCGAGACTGAGATAAACCGCGCCTGTCCTGATCTCATTCCCCTTCATATAGTCCGCAAAGCCCGGAAACCACACCGACGGAGACGCCGCCGCGACGCCTTTGAAAATATCCGTCCGGTACGATGCCCACAGAGCGAAAAGCCCGGCGAGCGAATACCCGCCGATATAATATTTTTTGCCCTCGTCGGCGCAGAGTTTCAGTATCTTTGCAAGCGTTACTCCGGCGCCTTCACCGAAATCCTCTTTGCCGAACACGGCGGGCGCTTTCCACGGCGAAAGATCGGTGTTCCAGTTATCGACTTTTACGGCGATCAGGCGAAAGCTTTTGCCGCGGCTCGCGGCGATGAGCGAGACTTCGTTTTCGATTCCCGCAAGGTCGTATTCGTCCACCGGCTGAATGAGAACGGTATCGGCCTTCGGGTCGCCGAATTCGTGTATTGTCATTATAAATCCTTTCCCACCGGGATCACGCGCTTTTCCCGCTGAAATCCGAAGCGTTCACAGAACTTCGGCTTCCGCGGACTGTTCCACGGCCCGCCGGAAAACGCGGCGGCGCGGATCCTGCCGTATTCATCAAGACGTTCCATACTTCATGTCTGAATTACCGCAATAAGCCGAACTTTAAAGGTGGGTACGGCAATTCAATATATGATACCATAAAATTGTGCAAAAATCAAGTCGTATCGTGCCGAAATATGAGAAACAGCGGGATAAAGATATCTTTCCGGCAACAGTTTGCGAAGTTTCCCTCAGATTGCGGTGCCTTGCCGGGGCTGACCGGCGCAGGGCAGACATCGGCGACAGGGACGTATCAGATTGAAATTTGAAAGCTTTTTTGCTTTTGTCGTTGACATTTTTAGCTTTGCGTGTTATTATATGTGCAGCGGATCGGTTAATGTCATATTATAGGACGTCATTATGAAAAAATACATCATTCCCGCGATACTGTTTGCGGTTTTTGAGGCTGTCGCCGTTATACTCTGGCTGACAAAGGACAACATATTTTATCTTTTCAATTTCAGTTACATCGGCATATCGATAACGGTCGGCGTGATACTTTTCATCAAAAAATACAAATACGCGCGCAGGATCGTACAGCTTCTCGTCGGCGGGTACATGCTTATCTATCTCGGGTTCATCAAAGGCGAGAATATGCAGATAGAGGGCTTCTGGTATTATCTTTTTACCGGCGTTTTCGAGGCGGCGACGATCCATTACGCCGTTGCGAAGATCTTCGGTCCGCTCATCTTCGGCCGCGGCTGGTGCGGCTACGCCTGCTGGACCGCTATGGTGCTCGATTTTCTGCCTTATAAAACCCCGGCGTCACCGCGCAAAAAGCTCGGCTGGATCAGATACGTCACGTTTGCGGCCTCGCTCGTATTTGTCGCCGCCTTGTTCCTTTCCGGGGCGGGGAACATAGAGCGCATAATGTTCCGGGCGTTTTTGATCGGCAACGTCGTATACTACACCGCCGGCATCGCGCTCGCGTTCGCTTTCAGGGACAACCGCGCGTTCTGTAAATATATCTGCCCCGTCACGGTGTTCCTTAAACCGGCGAGTTACTTTTCTCTGATCCGGATAAAATGCGACAAAGAAAAATGCGTATCATGCGGCAAATGCAGCCGCGTCTGTCCGATGGACGTGGACGTAACGGACAACTCGCGCAAGCGCAAAAACGGGACGGAATGCATCCTTTGCATGGAATGCGTTAAAAACTGCCCGAAAGACGCGCTCTGACGGCAATAAAGCGTGATTTTTCCATACGGTATTGATTTTTCCGTTTCAATGTGATATAATACGTCAAATCCGGCGATCCGCCGGGCATCAGCGGAGTTCGGCCTCTAAATCCTTCGCTTAAAAAAACAAAACCAAGGAGAAACAAAATGAAAGAAAAACTGATATCCGCGGCAGCGGATACGAAGCTGCTTTTCCGCAGCGTGCCTTCCGTCGTCACGGCGCTTTTCACCATTTCCGTCGTGATGATGAATATCCTTGCGAACAAGACGATCTACAGATCCGGCTGGCTTGCGATCGACGGCGGCATCCTCGTATCCTGGCTGTCCTTTTTATGTATGGATATAGTGACGAAGGCGTTCGGTCCGAAGGCGGCGACAAAGCTTTCCGTCTTCGCTATGTTCGTTAATCTGCTCGCGTGCCTGATTTTCTATATCACCAGTATCATCCCGACAAAAGATGATTTTTCCGCGTTCAACACAGTCATCGGCGGCACGTGGTTCATCCTGATCTCGAGCGCGGTCGCGTTCATATCGTCCGCCGCCGTCAACAATTTCATGAACTGGGGTATCGGGAAGCTTTTCAGAAAAAATCCCGACGGCAAGCTCGCGTACGTTACGCGCAGCTACGTTTCGACGTTCGTGGGGCAGTTCGTCGACAACCTCATCTTCGCGGTCCTCGCGTTCATGCTCTTCGCGCCGGTATTCTGGGACGGATTCCACTGGACTTTTATCCAGTGCGTCACCTGCTCGATCCTCGGCGCTTCGCTTGAGCTGTTGATGGAAGTCGTTTTTTCACCGATAGGCTACGCCGTGCTCAGAAAATGGGACAAAGACGGCGTCGGCGCTGAATACAGAAGGAGATACGTACAATGAAGATAATAATCACGGGCAGCTCCGGCGGCATCGGCTCCGCCGTCGCTTCAAGATTCCTCTCGCTCGGGTACACCGTATACGGCAT
The DNA here is from genome assembly GCA_017958705.1 of Clostridia bacterium. Lineage (GTDB taxonomy): Bacteria > Bacillota > Clostridia > Oscillospirales > CAG-272 > UBA1248. Next base: position 5,174 of record JAGDCE010000324.1, on the reverse strand, counting down.
CGACACGGCGCCGCCTGTCATCGACGATCCGGGTTATATCCATTTCATCGCCGACATAAAAGACGTGAGATCCCTGCCGGATATCACCGACGCTGACATAATCTTCAACAATGCCGGAACACAGAACAGCGAGGACGATATCGACAACAATCTCAAAGGCGCGATAAACGTGACGGAGAAGTATATCGGCTGCGAAAACCTGCGTTCGGTGTTGTTCAACGCCTCGGCGTCGGCAGTGTCGGGGCAGGAATTCCCGGTATACGCGGCGTCAAAGGCCGGACTCGTCGGATATATGAGAAACGTGGCGATCAGACTCGCGCCGCGCGGCGTTACGGTGAACGCGATCAGCCTCGGCGGCGTGTACACATCCCTGAACGATCCGGTCGTGAACGATCCGGAGAGCTGGGAGAAGATCATGGCGGTGACGCCGCTGAAGAAATGGATGACTGCGGACGAGGCGGCGGACTGGGTCGTCTTCCTTACCGTGACCAACCGCTCGATGTCGGGTCAGAATCTTCTGATCGACAACGGAGAACACGGACTGATACCGACGTTCGTCTGGCCCGGCGGGATAACGGGCGGCAAAACGTTTGCGGCTGACTGATAAAATTCATAAAACGGCGGGAGCGATCCGGATTCCGCCGTTTTTTTGGTATACAGGCGGATTTTCAGTTGACAATCGTTGTATTTTGTGATATACTTAATGAAGCAGTATAACGGTCACGGAGAGTACCGACGTGATCCAAACGCTCGGTGGATTCGACTCCGTCTCCGTTCCTGACAGGCTGTTTCCGGCGCCGCTCGTCCAGCTCGCGAAAAGACGCTCGGCGGAATCGTGAACGAGATCAGACGTGACCCGGGATCCCGCATCGGGGCGCGCCGCGCTCCCGCGGGCGAAGCCGAATCAAAAAGTGCTTTTCAAAAAGATCGTTAAGACCGGATACGCCGGGTTAAATATGAAAAACGAAAGATAAGGAGAGCAAAAAAATGGCAAGAGTGAATTTCGGAGTTAAGGCTTACAGCTGTCCGCAGCCCGTCTGGATAATCGCCACTTACGACAAGAACGGAGTGCCAGACGCGATGAACGCCGCTTGGGGCGGCATCAGCGAGGAGAACGAGATCTCGGTCTGCCTTTCTCCGGGGCACAAAACGTGCAAAAACTTTGAGCGCACGGGTGCCTTCACCGTAAGCATGGCTGACGCGGCGCACATCGCAGCCTGCGATTACGTCGGCATGGCGTCGGGCAACAGTGTGCCGGATAAATTTGCAAAAGCCGGCTTCACGGCGACAAAAAGCGCTTTCTGCAACGCGCCCGTTATCAACGAGCTCGCCGTTTGCATCGAATGCAGGGTTAAGAGTTTCGATAAAGAAACGTGTATACTCAAAGGCGAGATACTGAACGTCAGCGTCGACGAGGATGCAATGACAAACGGCAGATTGGATATGGCTAAGGCCGCGCCGGTCTGCTTCGATCCGTTCAACAACGCGTACCACGTGATCGGCGAAAAAGTCGGCGACGCGTGGGGCTCGGGCAAAAAATATCTTTGACGGAGGACCGGTATGAAAAAATACCTTTTGCCTGATAACTGCGGATCCTATAAAGCGAATCTTCACTGTCACAGTACGCTTTCGGACGGCAGATACGACGTCGGCAAGCTGAAACAGCTGTATCGCGAACGCGGCTACAGTATCGTCGCGTTCAGCGATCACGACAGGCTGATCCCGCATCCCGAGCTTTTCTCGGATGATTTCATCCCGATGACCGCGGTCGAGCACGGGATCAACGAGCACGGCACCGAATGCTGCTACCACCTCAATTTTATATCGGAAGATAAGGACAGGGACGTGTTCCCGCCATTTGACCGGGATTACAGCGTGGACGGCGTCAACAAACTCATAGCCGCCGCGAACGAAGCGGGCTTCATCTGCCAGTACAACCACCCGCGCTGGTCGTTCCAGTCGGCGGAGAACTACCGCGATCTAAAAGGGCTCTGGGCGTTCGAGGTGTTCAACACCGGATGCGAGATAGAGATGCACGACGGCTGGGGCGACCGCGAATACGAGATAATCTGCCGTGACGGCAAAGAATATCCCGCCGCCGTCGCGACCGACGACAACCATAACGTCGCCGGTGACCCGGGTAGCCCTTACGACGATTCTTTCGGCGGCTGGACGACGGTGTTCTCGCCGGAGCTTTCTTACGAAGCCGTGTTTTCCGCGCTGAAGCGCGGCGACTGCTACGCGACGACGGGACCCGAGATTTACTCAATGTACGTCGAAGACAACAAGCTTCACGCGAAATTCTCGCCCGCCTGCTCGGTTTGCCTGCGGTTCGAGACGAGGCGCACCGGAGTGCTTCACACGCACGGCGACGATATGACGGAAGCGGTGTTCGACGTGAGCGGACCGTACCGCTATTTCAGGCTCGAGGTCAAGGACACGCACAACAACAAAGCGATGACCCGCGCATATACTTTTGAAGAGATAAACGGCTGATATAAGCGCTCGCGCAAGCGGGCGCTTTTTTACAGGAAATTTTTGAAATCTTAACCCGGCGCGGTTTACAAAATTCATTTTTTGTGATATAATCGGTATGAAATAAAATCCGGGAGGAGTAAAACACATGGCAGACCGCATCGTTCTCAACACCATTTCATATCACGGACACGGCGCGATAGAAAATATCGTACCGGAGATCGTAAAAAGAGGCTATAAAAAAGCGTTCGTAACGTCCGACGCTGTGCTCGTTCAGGCCGGCGTGACCGCGAAGGTCACTGACCTGCTCGAAAAAGGCGGGATCCCGTACGTAGTTTACAGCGAGATCAAACCCAATCCGACGATCGAAAACGTTCAGCACGGCGTAAAGGCGTATCACGAATCCGGCGCCGACTGCATGATCGCGCTCGGCGGAGGCTCGAGCATGGACACCGCCAAGGCGATAGGCATTATCGTCAACAACCCCGAATTCGCCGACGTACGCTCGCTTGAAGGCGTCGCGCCGACGAAGAACCACGCCGTTTTCACGATAGCCGTTCCGACGACGGCGGGAACCGCAGCCGAGGTCACGATCAACTACGTTATTACGGACGTTGAGAAGAAGCGCAAATTCGTCTGCGTCGATACGAACGATATCCCGGAAGTCGCGGTCGTCGATCCCGATATGATGGCGTCGATGCCGAAAGGCCTGACCGCCGCGACCGGTATGGACGCACTCACGCACGCGATCGAAGGCTACATCACGAAAGCTCACTGCACGATAAGCGACATGTTCCACCTCGAGGCGATCCGCCTCATCGCCGCGAATCTTCGCGGCGCGGTGCAGAACACGCCCGACGGCAGGGAAGGCATGGCGCTCGGCCAGTATATCGCCGGCATGGGCTTCTCAAACGTCGGCCTCGGTATCGTGCACAGCATGGCGCACGGACTGTCCGCGCTGTACGACACGCCGCACGGCGTCGCCTGCGCGATACTCCTGCCCGTCGGTCTTGAATACAACAAGACGGTCGCCGGACCGCGTTACCGCGCGATAGGCAAAGCGATGGAAGCTCCGGGCATCGACCGCATGAACGACGCGGAAGCCGCCGACGCGACTATCGCCGCCGTACGTCAGCTCTCCGCCGACGTCGGTATCCCCGCGAATCTGCAGGGGATCCTCAAGGAAGAGGATATCCGCTTCCTGTCCGAGTCCGCGTACGCCGACGCCTGCCGTCCCGGCAACCCGAGAGAGACGAGCGTTGACGAGATAGAAGCGCTGTACAGAAGCCAGCTGTAATCAATAAAAGTCCCCGTCCGGAAAGGGCGGGGACTGCCTTTAAAGGTGGGGAAAATGACTGCTAAAAACAGATTTCTGTCGATTCTCGTCGTCCTCGCACTGTTTCTGCCGTCCTGCGGGATAATAACGATCGGCTCCGACACAACGGCGGCGAAAACGACCGGGCTACAGGAAACGGAGCCGCCGGAGACGGAGCCGCCGTTTTCTTACGTCGAAGCGGATCTTGACGGATACGAGGCCGGCGTTGAGCGGTCCGCGGCGGAGCGCGTCGTGCGGGCCGTAAATCACGCGATCGACGTGCTGAACGAATACGGTGGCCGCGAGATCTTCAAGGTAAGCGATTACGATCCGTCTAAGCACCCTCGGGCGTACGATGCGCTGAGCGAAAATCAGAAAAAGTGTTACGACGTCATGGCGCCGGCGGTCGTGTCGTTCGGCGATTACGATATTGACGAAAACGATCCCGGGTGCCCGGTGACCTGGGGCAATATCGTCGGCGTGGAGCAGGCGATATACGCCGATTTTCCGCTGACCGAGCTGTATTATTCCGATTCGCTCGAAAACGTTCACCACGCGCGGTATTTCATGCCGAATCAGTTCTCAAAGACGTCGAAAGACGTCGAGGCGGTGAAGGCGGCGGTCGGAGTTTACGAAAGAATTTTCGATCTTATCCTGAAGCTGACGCCCGAGGGGCTGAACAACTATCAGAAATGTATGTTTTTCACGGCGCTTCTGTGCGAGCTCTGCACGTACGATACCACGTTCGGCACGCAGACCGATCCGTTCCAGGCGTACGACGTTCTGATCAACGGGACCGCCGTCTGCCTGGGTTACACGCAGGCGTTCCGGCAGTTGTGCCACGCGGCTGGCGTCGAGTGCAGGAACATAACGGGCAAGACCTTGATGAGCAAGGAAGGGGAGACGCATATCTGGAACGTCGTCGACACGGACGACGGTGTGAAATACATCGACGTGACGTGGACGGACGGCACGACGGAGGAACGCGGCGGTCTTATGGCGTTCGACTATTTCATGATGGACGCTCAGAGGCTCGAATTCGAGGGATATGAACCCGATTACAGCAGCGAGAAATAATAGCTGAATTCGCTTCTTACAGCTCGGCGGAGCCGAATTTAGCTTGCGAAGCAAATTTAGCTGACCGAAGGTCAATTTAGCTCGCCTTCGGGGTTCCACGACGCGAACTTGAGAGCGTTGGGACCCCCCGAAGGCGAATTTAGCTTCAATCTATCCCAAGCTCTTTCATCACAGCGTTCATGACGGCGCCGATAGGCTCGTTTATCTGAATGACGCGCGACGACGCGGGACCGATCTGCAGCGGATCCTTGTTTATTATCGCGAGATATCTGCCGCGGAAATAACCGATATACGACGCCGCCGGATA